>CALXUZ010000001.1 GCA_944391825.1 uncultured Clostridia bacterium
TTTAATTTCAATATGTGTTGTGCATTTTTTGACTATTTTGTTGTGCAAATTTTGAGTAATCTGTTGTATAATTTCATCACGAATTTTTTCCGCTTACGGAACTTTTTCGTAATATATATGTAAGAGTATCAATATTTTATAAGGTTTACAACCTCACTTTGTTTAAGTTGCATAAGTTATCTGTAGTTCACTTCGTTTCACACAGCTAACTTAAAAACTGGTGCTAACAACAACACTCATGTGTGTATTGGCCTCCGTTTTCCCTTGTTCCTGGTACATACGCTTTTATATAGCCAGGCTCTAATTTGCTCTTATCAAATGGTGGATCTAAGAGTTTTATTATTCCATTTTCCTTATCTACCAAGTGATTTTCTAGGCTCTGCATTGATATATATTTTTTATCATTATCACCTGCACCGTGAGATTATAGACCAGCTTTGTGCTATGCTATCTATTCTACATTCCTCATTTTGTATACTTCCTAAGATGTTGCCATCATCCATATATGCACGTTTGAACCATCTTCCATCCCATCCATTTGAGTTCAATGCTCTTTTTAACTTTTCCATTACTTGTTCATATTTTTGTGCCAATTCTTCTTCATTTTTTAGTCTGCATATTGGCACAAATTTTTTTAAAATATCATATATGAAAAATCCAAGCCATATACTTTCACCTTTTCCTTTATTTCCAACTGTGCTAAAGCTATCGTTCCAATCACCCGAGCCTATTTTAGGAAGTCCATTTTCTCCAAAATCAAGTGAAATTTCTATTGCTTTTTTGCAATGCTCATATAATGAGCCACTTTCCTCAGAAGGCAAGTATAAGTCATATTTTTCGTCTATTCCTTCTGCCAACGGTTCTCCTTTTAAATATGGTACTTCTATATCTAAAATTGATGTGTTACCTGTAAAATTTATATAATCCTCTGTTAAATATACCAGCCATAGCCTGTCATCTGTAAATCTTGTTCTATTACCTCTGTTCGTTTCATCATGCCACCAGTGTTCCACATCTCCTTCTATAAATTGATGTGAGGCATGTTTAAGAATTTGCTCTTTTAAAAACTCACTATCAACATATTTTAATGCTAGACAATCTTGCAACTGGTCTCTAAATCCAAATGCTCCACCAGATTGATAATATCCAGTTCTCCCCCAAACTCTAGCTGCTAATGTTTGATATAATAGCCATCCATTTAATAATAAATTAACAGATTCAAGTGGTGTTGAAACTTGTATTGTTTGTAGCATATTCTTCCAATATTTTTTCGTTTTTTCATATTCTTCATATATTTTAGTTATATTTTGATATTGATATGCTAAGTCTTGGCATTCTAATAAATCCTTTCCTACTCCCATTGTAAAAATTATTTTTTTGCTTTCTAATGCTTCTAATTCCACTTCACATTGTATTGCTATAATTCCTTCATTCCACAAGCTGTTTTCTCTGTTTAATTTTATTTGGTTTATTGCTTCTGGGTGCGAAATTGTGCCTTTGCCCACAAAACTCGCTTTATTTCCTGTGTATGAGGTAATTTTTTCATTACTTGAGACAAATAGGCATTGCGGTTTTTCACCTGCAATATTATTCATGCAAATCATGTTTGAATTTTCAAAAAAGTTTAAATCTAAAAATCCATTTGTTTTTAGTTCATCTTCTTCTAGTACAGGCTTAATATAGTATATTAATTTGTATTTCTTTTTGTGTAATTCATTGTTTTCTAAGCTTAGCACTTGTACTTTTAGATTATCTTCCATTGGAACAAACATATCCAGCTTTTGTGTCATACCTTTGCTATTATGCTTATATTTTGCATATCCAAAGCCATATGTCACATAATAATCATTTTCATCCGGGCATGGATTCATACCAATTGACCAGTATTTTTTGCTTTCTTCATCTTGAATATATATAATTTCTGATGGGCAGTCATCAACTGGTGTATTATGCCACGCAGTTAACCTATTTAACCTACTGTTTTTATACCATGTATACCCACCCATGCTTTCTGTTACTAGTGTTCCAAAGTTTTTATTTACTAATAAATGGCTCCAAGCTGTTGGCAATTTCTGCTCTTTATTAATTCTAATATTATATTCTGTTCCATCTTCTGAAAATCCTCCATATTCATTATTATATTTAAATTCTTCTGGCAAGTTTTCTCTAATTGGCGCGCTTTCTTCTACATATTTGGGCATTTCTTCTAATGGCATTTCTTTTATTTTTTCCAAATATTCTTCTTCATTTTCTTTTAAGCTTCTGTAAATACTTCCGCTTTCACTTTCAATGCTTAGGTTTGCCCTATATTCTAACACCAAAATATCTTCTTTTGATAAGTTTTCTAAGACAAATATCCCGCCTTTAATATTTTGCAAATATCCTAGGTTTTGATTTAATATACTTGCAAAAATTGCTTCTTTTACACTACTTTCATAACTATATTTTTCTTCATTTATAATGACTAAATCAATCTCAATATTTTTAAGCCTAAAATATTCATGTGCTTTTATTGTTTCTTCCACTAATTCTATATCTTCTAAATCTTTGACTTTTACTAGCATTATTGGTAAATCACCAGAAATTCCATATTGCCATAATTTATTTATTGGAACTTCCAATGGCGAATTATATTTAATAGTTTTAAGTGGATTTTTTACTAATAAATATCCTGACATTTTTTGGTATAACTCAAGCTCTTTTGTTTGTATTCCTAAATACCTATTTTCCGCTTCTACCTTAGCTTTTGCAAGTTCTAAGTGATATTTAATTGTTTCCTGATTTCTAAATTTATTAAGTTCTTTTATCACCTGCTCTCTATCTTCCCCTACTGCTAGTATAAGGCTTAAGGTCACTTTTTCTTCTGGTTCTAATACCATCGTGCGCTTAATACTAATAATTGGCTCTGTAGTTAGGCTTATTTTACTAGTTAACGGGCTAGAATTTTTTACTGCATCTGGAAGTTCTAAATTATTCCTTCCGCAAAATTTCTCTTTATCAATCTCATATTCCATTTCACCAATCGTTTCATTTTCTGTATAAAAAGTCACTCCTAAAAATATTGTTTTATCACTTGCATTTCTAGCCCTTCTATTTACTATAATTGAGTTAATTTCTTCTAAATATTCATAACTTAAAAATAGCTTATTAAATGCTGGATGTGAATAATCCTGATTTTCATCTGATAATACTGGCTCTAAAAAACTTGTTATTTCAATTGTCTCTGATTCTAGCCCTCTATTTATAAGTTCTATTGTTCTTAACTCCACAGGTTCATTTGGCGAAATTCCTATTTTTGTAATTGTTTCAATGTTGCCATCTTCTCTACTTATTTTAGTTTGTGCAGGTGTAAATGAAATCGAATATTTATCACTATCTGATAAATATTGCATATGCTGTGCTGACCATATTCTATTTGTCTTTACATTTTTTAAAAAGAATAATATTCCCTGTTGCATGTCATCCGTTTTTTTGTATCTATTAATTAATATTTTGCCATATTTACTATACCCCTGCCCTTTTGTATCTGTTACAACTGTATAATTTTCACTTGATAATATATTAATTTCTGGAAGTTTTGCAATTGGTTTTGTAAATTCTTTTTGCATATATGTTTGATCATCTACATATTTTACTTTTTCCACTTTTTCTTTTTCTTCTTTGGTTATAATCATATTTTCCGGCATTTTTTCTTGTAATAATATATCTACTGCTTGTATTTGAGGGTTTTCCATAAATCTTTTTTGCAAAATATTGTTATTAAATAAATTATTTATTGAAAGTAATATTAGTCCTTGGTGATGTGCCATATATGTTTTTACTAATGCATATTCTTGACCTTTTTTTAATCTTGTTGGTGTATAGTCAACAGATTCATAAAATCCATATTTTTGGTAAAGTCCTATTTTCTTTAATTCTTGCAAGTTTTCTATTACATCTTTTGGCACTTCTGGAAGCGCTAATATACTCGCATATGTCGCAACAACTATTTCATCAGCAAGCCCTCTTTTTAAGCCAAGCCAAGGTATTCCAAATGCTTTATATTGATAATTATTATGCAGGTCTTTTAAATGAAAAGCAGATTCAGAAATTCCCCACGGAATATTTAATCTTTTTGCATACTCCCTTTGGCACATAAGCATAAAGTCTGAAGATTCTGCAAGTAAGCTTGCTGGGTATTTAGGAATATTTATATTTGGCATCCAATATTCAAATGCAGTTCCAGACCAAGAGATAAGCCCTTTATACTTATTAAATATAGTAAGCGTTCTGCTTAAGTTGTTCCAATGTTTTGCTGGTACGTCTTTTTTTGCAATTGCAACTAAGCTTGTTTGCCTTGCTTCAGATGCTAGTAAGTCATAATATGAATCTGTTAATTTATTTTCTTCTATATTAAAGCCAATAGAAAATAGTCTTGTTTCTTCATCATATAAATATTTAAAATCTGTTTTCTGGATTATTATATCTATTTCCAGTATCATCTGCTCTATTTTATCTTTTTGCATTTCATTTGTATTTAAATTTTTTAAAAATTGTTTTAAAACAAATAAATATCCTATAAAATTACCACTATCTACAGAAGATATATACCTAGGTTTTAATGGTTCTAATTTTTGAATGTCATACCAGTTATATAAATGCCCATTCCACTTTTGAAGGTTCGAAATTGTTTGTAGCATTTTTTCTAGTAAATTTATGGTATCTTTTAAATTTTCATATTTTAGGTCATAACTTGAAATTACAGCTAGCAAAGCAAGGCCAATATTTGTTGATGATGTTCTTAAAATCACTTTAGGTTTTCTATCTTCTTGGTAGTTATCTGGTGGCAAATAATTTGTCTTTTCATTTAAATTATCTTTAAAATATTGCCAAGTACTTTTTCCCATTTCTAACAAAAATTGCTTATCTTCTTCTTTTAATTCGGTTATTTTTTCTTTTTGTTTTATTTCTTTGCTAATATGGTACATTACGCCAGGAGTTATTAGCCATAAAATAGAAATTAAAAAAACAAAAATACTAGATATATTTGCAGGCAATATAAATAAAAGCACTAGCCCCAAAATTCCAAGCACTACATTTGGTAACATGTTTTTGTAATATGATAATAAATCTTTTTTAGCACTTTTTTCAGCTTCTTCTGCCGTTGTCCACTCAAGAAAATGTTTTTTACTAATAAATAAACGGTAAAGTGTTCTTATACATGCATCTATGCTAAAATATGCCTTGTCTGGCAGACTACCTAATGCCAATATTCCCCTTGTTAAGCTTGCTTTTACTAAAGATATATTTTTGCTAAAAGTTTTTTGAATTGTTTCTGCTTCTTTTTTGGAAATAATACGATTTATTAATTCTAATATTGTGGGCATTAGTGCTGAAATTATTAGTATTGCTATAATTGGTGCTATATTTATTTTATGAAATAGTTTTAATATAACACAATAAATTATTGTAAAAATGATTAATGTTTCTTGCAAGCTTCTTGCCAAATTATCAAATATTTTATATTTTGATAATAATGTTAATGGGTTCTTTTTTTTATCACCTTGCTTGTTATATATGCTATTACATAACCATGGTACAATTTGCCAATCACCACGTATCCATCGGTGTAGCCTTGTTTTAAAACTACTATAGCTTGTTGGGTAACCATCCATTAGCATAATATCTGTAGCAAGCCCACATCTTAGGTAACTTCCTTCTAATAAATCATGGCTTAGTACTGTATTTTCTGGAATTTCCTTTGCTAGAACCTGTGAAAAAATCGCTAAATCATAAATTCCCTTGCCTGTAAATATTCCTTCATCAAAATTATCTTGGTATACATCTGAAATCGCATTTGTGTATGCATCTTTTCCACCGGAACCTGCATATAGCTTTGTAAATAGGCTTTTACCTACATCTAATAATGAAATTCCGACTCTTGGCTGTATTATTCCATGTCCATCTATTACCAAATCTTTTCTTTCATTTAA
This sequence comes from uncultured Clostridia bacterium, assembly GCA_944391825.1. Taxonomy (GTDB): domain Bacteria; phylum Bacillota; class Clostridia; order TANB77; family CAG-508; genus CAG-273. Next base: position 5,973 of record CALXUZ010000001.1, read on the forward strand.
AACTGGCTTATTTAAGATATGTGCCATACTTCCTATTAGCTCTAATCCAGTATTTAAAGTTAATTTTGTGTCTGAATCCAATGTTATTACATATTTTATTTTTGGCATTTTATTTAAGTTTTTAGCTTCTTCTATTGTATTTGCTAAAAAACTATCTTCTTCTTTTTCCAAAATATATTCATTAAATTGATTTAACAATCCTCTTTTTCTTTCCCAACCTAAAAAGCACTCTTCTTTTGCGTTCCATTTTCTTTTTCTATATAAAAAATGGAATTTTGGAAACTTGCTATCTGGGTATAAATTATTTAATCTTTCTGCTTCTTCTATTCCTGCATTTATTACATCATCATCAAAGTTTTCTTTTTCGTTTTTTCCGGCTGTTACATCACCTAACAATGCAAAATATATATTATCACTTTTATTTGCCATATAATATACTTCTAGGTGTTTCATTAAGTCTTTTACTTTTTCTTTTGAATTCAATATTGTAGGTATTACCACAAATGTTGCACTTTCTTCTGGAACACCATTTATATAGTCTAATTTTGGTATTACTTTCGGTTTTACTAATTTTCCTAGTATATATTGACCTAATTGCACAAAAATAATTTTAAGAGGAATTATTAATAATATTCCAAGTAAAATTGACCATAAAACTTGCCTTGTCTGTTCATAAAAATAAACCGAAAATGCTATGCTAGTTAGCAAAGTTAGTATATCTACAACTGCTAGCATATATATTAATTTAGTAGTGTTATTTAATGGCTTTGCTTTTTTTCCTGTTAGCTCTTCTAGTAATTCATGTTTTCCTTCTGCTAATAAATAATATCCTATATGCGATTTTTTGCTTGCCTTATCTGCTTTTTCACTTAGTTCTAAACATTTTTTACTAATATATAATTCAGAAATTTTTGTTTTTTTAGAAATTTCCTTTATTTTATTTCTATATACAATTTTTGTTTCATAATCCATTTTTTCATATACATTTGCTGGATCTTTTTTTAGTATATCTTCTACACCATTAATCTTTTCAAAAATTTCTGTCATGCTAATTCTATTTAAAGTTTTAATACTTGTAATACAATTTCCTATTATAATTTTACGTAGTGCAATATCAAAATGTTCCTTTGATACTACTTCGTGGGTTGTCATACCCATTTTGTTTACTTGCTCCTCTAATGCCATTAAAAAAGGATATGCTTTTTTTCCAAATTTTTTTAGCCTATATGATAAATGCTCAATAAATGGGTATTTCATTTCATAATTTGTTTTTAATTTCTCTTTGTAATTATTTAGATGATTAAATTGCAATTCTTCCTTGTTTTTATTTTCCACTAATCTTTCTATAATATTTTCTGCTTTATATTTTTGTATTTGACTAGAATATATTTTTTCACAAACTTCACGAATATTTTCTATTAATGCAATTTTTAAAAATACGCCTATATTCCATATTTCTTCCATACTTAGGCTTTTTCTTTTTTGATATGCATTTATTAGCTGGCTTAAAGTTTTTGCATCAATCTTATTATTTGTATAATTCACAATTTCACTTGCAAGCACATAAATTCTTGCAAAGCCCGCATAAGGTCCATTTGCAATACCTAAAAAGCTCTTGTATTTTTTTAATGTTAGGTCCTGCCTAATATTTTTTACTTCTTGGTCTATTACATAATAATTATCCAATATCCACTCACCTGCCGGATGAATTGGAATTTTCAGCTTTATATGCTCATTTAATAATTGGTACACCTCTGAAATTACCTCAAAATTTTCTCTTAAGCGTGGTATTGGGTATGTGTTTTTATCAGAAGTGCTTTTTATACTATAATCTACTGCTAATTTTTCCAAATAATTTTCTAATTGGTTTCCGTGTTAAAATTGTTCCTTTTATTGATAAGGTCTTATATTCCATAAAAAATCCACTCCTTGTTTTGATAGATTTATTTCTATCTTCTCCAAAAAGTGGAATTTTTATGCAAATTTTTTAATTATTAAAATAATCCATAATTCCGTTGTAAATTCCCCATGCTAATTTATCCTGATATTCATCTGTTAATAAAAGCTGTTCTTCTTCTTTATTTGATAAAAAGCCACACTCTACAATTGATATTGGAATTTCTACATGCTTCATAATATATACACTTGTAAGTTGCATTGGCTCCCTTTTATTATCTTTTTGTATTGCATCATTTAAATTTTTTTGCAAACTCTGTGCAAGCAGTTTACTTTTTTCATCATTTTGTTTATAAAAACACTGCCAGCCCCAATATTGTTCTTGAGGGATTTTATTCAAATGTATTGATACAAATATATCTGCTTGTGATTCGTTCCCTATTTTTACCCTATTTCTAACATCCGATACTTTCTTTTCTCTTAGTGTTGTTTTATCCAAATCATATATCCCATTTTCATCACTTCTAGTAAGAATTACCGTACTGCCAGACTGCTCTAATAAAGATTGAACCTTTAGGGTTATTTTTAAATTTGTTTCAGCCTCTGTAGTTCCACTACTTGACTCTGCCCCTTCATCTGGTTTGCCATGCCCGGCATCTAGCACAATTACTTTACCTGAAACAGGAAGTGTAACAGTTTGCACCGTTTCAGGTAAATTTGCTTTTTGAAATGTAAATACAAATACGGCAGAAAATACTAATAAGGCAATCAAACTCAACCTTTTACCATTTAAAATAATCATAAAAACACCTCATATATTACTATTCTATGAGGTGCTTTTTTAACTTATTCTATTTTTTTACTTTACAGTTTTCTGCTTTTCTTCTGTCTATAACATATGTGCTGCCTGGTGTAATTTTAGCCAGATGCTTTACTTGTGCAGCTACTTCTCCAATTTCTAGTACATTATGAAATCTGCCTTTATCTGCAATTACTACTCCTATTGAAATAGAAGTAAGTGGAAATTGCTCTAAAACGCATTTTCTATTTGGAACTTCCAAATATCCTTTTTCAATATCATCTTCATTAAAGTACTGTAATACACCTTGGTCAAATTCTAATATAATATCTTGGCAAATTTGTTCACAGTCTATATTTGAGGTAATTGCTACAAAATCATCTCCACCTATATGTCCAACAAAGCTATCTTCTGTCTCTGTATCATGTATATGCTTTAAAATGCACCTTGAAGTAAATTTAATAATTTCATCACCATTTAAAAATCCATATACATCATTATATGCCTTAAAATTATCCAAATCTAGATATAAAATTGCAAAATCTTCTTTATTAAGTAGCCTTTTTTTCATTTCTGCCTGTATTTGTACATTACCTGGCAATCCTGTAAGTGGGCTAACTCTACGGTTTGTATCTAGCAATCTTATTACATTTTTTATTGTATAATAAAGATATTCTTCATCAATAGGCGCTTTTATATAATGCTCTACACATGCCTGCAAAATCTCTATACGGTGTGCTTTTTCTTTATTTGATGATATAACAATAATTGGTGTAATGCTATTATCTTCGTTTTCACGAATTTGGTTACATAGCTTTTTAATATCTTCTTGTATACCATCTTCATTAATTATAATTAGTGCTGGAATATTTTTTAAAACCGTTTCTATTTCTTTTGTTTTTGCCTTTTTAAATTTATAGTCTTTTTCCTTTTTAAATAATTCGGTTAATCTAGATTTTAAATCTGTTCCATCATCAATTAAATAAATCTCTTGTGCCATATTTTATCTCCTTCTTTTGATTTATGGAGTATATTGAAGTTCTGTAGATGCTTTTTTAGTATATCCACTAACATTTGTTACTTCTACTAAAATAGTATTATTTCCTTCTTGTAATGCTACTGGTCCTAGCTGTATATTCTTTTCTCCATTTAATTTATTTACATATTGCTTACCATTTAAATTCAATTTAATTTCTGCTAATCCATCTTCGTCAGAAGCTTCTATAATAATTTGACTAGCATTTTGAATTAATTGCATTGTTGGCTCTGAAGTAGTAGCTACAATTTCTTTTTCTATTTTTTCAATATTTCCATTTATGTCTTCTGCAATTATATTAATTTTTCTTGTACCTGGTGTTAAATCTAGTTCTTCTGTTATTTTAAATTGTCCCTCTTCTGTAGGTTCAATAATTACAGGCTCTTCATTTTCCCATTGGTATGATAAGTATGCAATTTCTGTGTCATCTGTAGCAGTTATAGTCATTTTTTTGTTTCCATCTTCAACTTCAACATCTATAACTGGTTTTGTAATGTCCATACCTTCTATATTATATTGTTTTTGGTAATTAACTCTTTTTCCGTTCATATCTTCAACTGTAATATTTAATACGCTATTTTGATTTGGAAGTAATATTGTTTCTTGTGCGGTTAGTCCACCTTCTGGCAATACTGTTTCTTCTCCATTATTCCAAGAATATGTTATTGTAGAGATTTCCACAGTATGTTCAACATAAATAACTGCCGTATCATTTAATCTACCAATTGTAAGTATTGGCATGGTTGTTGGGTCATTTTCTTCTGCTTCTTTATAGATAGCATAAGATCCTTCTCCTATTAGTGTTAATCCAAATATTAATATTACAAATGCAAAAAAACGAACAATTCCTTTAATTTCAATTGGTCCACTGCTCTTTTTTTCTTTCTTTTTTTTATTCTCTGTCATAAGAATTTGGTTCATTTGTTTTTCTCCTAATTATTAAATACAATAAAATTATACCACACGCTTTTTTTAAAGTAAATAAAAAATAAGCAAAAAAAATTGGAAAAAGGCTTAATCCTTTTTCCAATTTTTAACTATATTACGAATTTTTTAATTAATATTATTCCTGCTGCTAAAATTGACATACAAGATAATGTTAAAATAATATAGCTTGGTGCTTTACCTGTTGCTGGAGTTAATAGAACTGGAGCTTCATCTATATCGTCCTCATCTTTTTCGTTATTTCCTGGTGTTGAATCAATATCTGGTGAATCATATTCATTTTCGTCTTGACTAATTTCTGCCCAATTTACTTTTTCTCCCATGTTGTCTTTTCCATTAATCCATTTAAGTACTATTTCTACTGTTGCACTTTCTCCTGGTTGTAGTAAAGTATCTGCTAATTGTGTAGTTATTACTCTACCATCTTCTGTAACTTCCCACTCTGGGTTATCTTCTGGTACAAATTCTAGTCCTTCTGGAATATAGTCTATTAATTCTTTTGCATATCCTGCAATTTCCCCTTCGTTAGTTACTCTAATGCTAAATCTAAATTTAACTGTTGTTTTATTAATATTTGCAGTTTGAATTTCTACCTTCATTGGAGCTTCTGGGTCATCTTCTGCCTCATGACCCGATTTTGTAACTGTTGTTTTTCCATCAACTGTTACTATAGATTCTGTTACCCATTTTCTTAAACTTAAGTCAAAGTATAATACTTTAATTTTTTCTATGTCAATGTCATCTTCTCCATCCACATCATTATCGGGAGTAGAATCCACATCATCTATTGGGTTGCCATCTTCATCAGTATCATCTGTAATTTCTGCTGTATTAATTATAATCCTATCAGAAGTATTTGGTTCAGTTACTTTAAATGCAATTTTTAAATCTTTGTAATCCGGCATTGTCATAGTTTCTGGGTCAAATGCCTCTATTAAGTTGGCATTTTCTTCTGTTTCGTTCTCTTTTGATAAGAAGTCTGTTTTGATATATTCAGCTTCTGTTACATCATCTGTTTCAGTTCCATCTGTAGTATACATTTTCCAGTTGAATGCAGTATTTATTGCATGCTCTGGCAAAAACTCTAATCCATCTGGTAAATCATCTTTAACTTCAGATGCATAACCTGCAACATTTCCTTCATTAAATATTCTTAATGTGTAGATAACAACATTTCCGTTTGCTACTTGTACTGGTTCTTTAGTATGTTCATAAGTATATTCATTTTCTCCAATCTGTGTAAATACTGGTGCACGGTTTGTTATATCTGTTGTAGTTTCACCATTTTCCACACCTGTTATGAATTTTCTTAATGCTAAGTCAAATCTACGTAATACTAATTTTTCAAAATCATCATCATCTTGTTGTCCTGGTATGTATTCCATGCCACTTTCAATTTCAGAGTCTTTATATTCTGGTAATGTAGCATCACTTGGAAGTGTTACATTATCTTCTTGTGAATCCCTATCTTCAATTTCTGCTCCTTCACTATCTGTAAAATCTGAAATTTCTGCAATATTGGTTATTTTTTCATATAAGTCAATGTTTTCTTTTACTCTGCATCTAATTTGAACATCAATGTAATCTAATTGTGTTTCTTCATTTCCATCATATGCTTTTAATAAAACTTTATCTGTTTCGCTTCCAGTATTTCTATCAGCATAAATTGTATCCCTATTGGCTGAAAGTTCTGTATCTGGTGAAGTAATATCTGTTGTTACAGTTCTTCCATCAGCCGAAACTGTCCAACCATATCTAGCATTTATTTCATCATCAACTATAAACTCTAATTGTGATGGTAGATGGTCTGTAATTTCTGTTACATATCCATCTAATTTTCCTTCGTTATATACTCTTATTGTATATGTTACAATATCACCATTTGATACTCCTATAGGTTCTTTTGGATGATTATATATAGCTGTTGTAGAGCTTCCATCTCTTAGTGGAGTAGTATCAACAACTGGCTCTCTACTAGGAATATTGGCTTGTGTGCCATTTGCACTTGTTACACCACTAATAAATTTTCTTAATGATAGGTCAAAATATTTTCCTATTAAAATTAAATCTTCATAATCATCATCATCTTGCTCACCCATACCTTTTGTTGGGGCTTGTGGATTATATCTATCTGGGTCTGTTTCAACATTACCTGGCTCTGAATCACGGTCAATTGTGTTTCCATTAATATCTTTATGTTCTGTAATTTCTGCAATGTTTTTTAAGATTTTATCTTCTTCTCCTACTTTTGCAGTTACTTTACATTCAATTTGTAAATCTATGTAATCTAATTCTAATGTTTCTTTATTAAATGCTAAAAGTTTATTTTCGTCACTTGCTAAGTAGTCTGTTGAAATTGTTTTTCCGTCGCCAGATGGATTTTCCCATCCATATTTAGTGTTTATTTCACTATCTTCCACAAATTCTAATCCTTCTGGTAAATAGTCGGTTATCTCTGTTGCCCAGCCATCAATGTCTCCTTCGTTATATATACGAATTGTATAAACAATTGTGTCTCCTGTTTCTATTAATAATGGAGTTTTTGTATGTGTTTTTTCAGCAGTTAGTGTTCCACCATTTGCCAAATTTTGAAGTGCTTCCTGTGTTATTACTGGCTCTCTGCTATTCTCACCTGTTAATTGTTCTCCTTTTATAGAATAAATAAATTTCCTTAATGCTAAATCAAATTTTGCATCTACTTTTTCATTTTCGTATTTAATACTATCTTCAAAAGGTTTATTTATTTTTTCAATTTGCACTACTGGTTGGTCTGTTCCTGTTGGATTGTCTACTGACCAATAAATTACTTCAGTTGTGAAAAAGTTTCCACTAATTTTAAATGTAATTAAATCTGTATTTATATTTGAAGGAATAGAAATATAAAAATTCTCTCCAATTAGGTCTTTTATTGTTGTTCCTTCTTCTACTGGTTCTTTGTTAGCATTTAAATACTCAATATCTGTAATCTCATTATTATCTCCATCTGTAAAAATAGCTTCTAATGAATAACTAACTTTCTTTAATTCCTCTATTTTATATGGTCCAACAATAATTCTATTTCCATCTGTTTCTGTTTTTATATCTGTATCTACTATTTCTACCGGATTAGTACTACTACTTTCATTTCTATAGTCATAGCTAAAATCTTCTGCTAATGGTGTTTGAGTTAAATATGCATATAAAGCATCCATAGCATGAATTCTTGCCGCATCTTCATCATCGTTTATATCAAGATTTTGGTAATTTCCATCTGTATTTAATACAGCATTTATTTTAATGGTTGGGTTTCCTTCTATGTGGTATTCATCATCATTAGTAAAATACCAAATTGCTAATTGTTGAATTGCATCAATATCATCATCTGATAAATTATCTGTCAACTTATCATTTATTAAGCTTGTATTTTCATAAACACCAGGATATTTTTCCGCATATTTTTCAACTTCACTTAGAAGTGCTTGCTTACTTTCCTCTGCTATCGATTTATCTTCATCTGAAGCATTTGTTTTAGGTTGTACATAGCATTGGTCTAAAACCCACATTAATCTTTCATAGTTTTTACTTTCTATATCCGGTAAGGCTGCTAAATATTTTTCTGTGATTTCTTCTGGTTTTTTCATGTCAAAATACTCTGTGTAATCTGTTGGAACAATGTCAAGTCCCATTTCAGTTGAGCCAAATCCAGGTCCACCTTTAATACAGTAAAATGTTTCGTTAAGATTATTATTTGTATTATATATTTTCCAAATGTATTTTTCTCCGTTATTTACTACCTTGTAACCTTGCCCAGAGTTTCTTAATGGCTTTATACTAAGTGTTATTGGAGTAGTGGCTGTCGTAGCATGAACTTCCACAAAACAGCTAACTATGGTAAATAATACAAATGTTAGTACAAATAATAAAATTCCCTTTTTAAGTTTCATAGTAATATCCTTCCTTTTTTACCTATTAATATTATTATATATTTTACTTTCGTTCTTTTCACTTGTCAATAGCAGTATTTTCCTGTTTTTCTTATGTTTAAATTTATCAAATTTAGGGTATTACGGAAGTTTGGTTTTCAAGTTTTTGTTTTCCAAAATACCCATATATTACAATTATATTACATTTTTGTCACATTTTCAAGATTTTATAGGTATAAAAGTAAGTTTTCTCTTGTATCCCTAGGATTTTAAGTGTGTACTTTACATAAATTTGTCATATTTAATTATATAAAACAATGGTCTATTTATATTATAACGTTGGTCCTTGCTGTCGCCTTCCATCCCCATGTCAAAAATATTTATAATATTTTGACTTAAGTTAAGTAGTTGGAAGGCTCTAGAACTACGCTAATGTTCCGCCTGCGCGTATTGCACTTATATAATATAAATAGACAATTTTAATAATATTTCATTATGAAATTGGGATTTAAAAATAATGTGCACCTTGATAAAAGTGCACATTATTTTATTAGTTTTCGACTGATTTATCTTCCAATAAGTAAAATCCCAATGTTACCTTAAATAGATCCCCATCTAAGTATATATGGAATTTTCCGCCTTGAAGTTCAGTTAAGCTTGAAGCAATTGAAAGTCCAAGTCCGCTTCCTTCAGTGTTTCTAGCGCCATCACCTCTAACAAACCTTTGCATTAATTCATCTGCAGAAATATTTAATTCTTCCTTAGAAATATTTTTCATTTGAATTACTACACTGTTTTTGTTTGGTATAACATCAACATATACTCTGGTATTTTCTAAAGCATATTTTGAAGCATTGGAATATAGATTTTCTAAAACTCTATATATATACCTTCCATCTGCTTTAATATAAATTGGTTCTTCTGGTAATGTCATTACTTCCTCCAGGTTTCGTGCTTTAAATTTATCTTCAAACTCGCCAGAAACTTGTTTCACTAATTCTTTAACCTCAATTTTTTCCATTTTTAGTTTTATATTTCCAGAAGATGCCTTGGAAGCTTCTACTAAATCTTCTGTTAGCTTTTTTAGTCTTTGAGATTTATTATCAAGTATCATTAAATATTCTGTTGTCTTTTCATTTGGCATTTTTTCCTTTTTTAATAAATCCACATAATTAATAATAGAAGTAAGTGGTGTTTTAATATCATGTGATACATTTGTTATCAATTCTGTTTTTAATCTTTCACTTTTTAAGCTTTCATTTACAGCATTTGAAAGTCCTCCTGCTATATCTTCAATATAAATTCCAAGTTGTTTTAGCACTCCTGTTAGTTCATTTTCATTAAGCTTTATATTTGTATTTCCTTCATAAATGGCTTTTATTGCATTTTGAATAGTGTTAAACTGTTTTATTTTTCTAAATAAATAGCAAAATGTTGCTATGCCTAATGACACAAGTGCTACAAACCAGAAAAGTGAACCACCTGCCGAATATGAACCTACTATACCAAATGTAGCTATAAAGCCAACTGCACAAAATCCCCAATATGCAAGTGTCAATTTTGTAGCAATTTTTCTATTATCTATTAAAGTTTTAATTCCATGCCCTATCATATATAAAAGTGTAGTTTTCCATAGGGTATGTGTTTTCATCCTTTTTACTACAGTTTCTAATAGCAAAATCGCTCCTAAATAACTTATAATTGTTCCTATTGTAACACCACTAAATATAACTGCTCTAAGTTCTGATTTCAATGATGCAAAGAATATCATGCCAAAACCAATAATGCAAAATCCTATAAAAAAGGCAATTTCTAGTGGTATCTTGTCAAATCCATTTAAGTGAATTCCTGGACCTTTTCCTTTTTTACCAATACCATTTAATATGATTAATCCCAATGCTAATAGTGCTGCAATACATATTGGTATTAAAATTGGTGCCAATGTATTTGCTCTCATTGATAAATCATAAGCAAATTTAGACATTGCATAATCATCTCTGTATGGCAAATCTTCTACTAAAGATGTGTATATTTCTTTAATATTTGAACTACTTATTTCTTCATATTGGCTGGTATATCTTATTTCTTCCATACTTAAATATGAAATATTAGTATCTATATTTCCGTTTTGTAAGTTCCAATATGTTGGATTTTCTGCTATAATTCCTTTAATTTCATCTATTGTATCTGTTCTCATTGTATGTTCCAAGTTAGTAACAGCAATCCTATTTTCATGATCTATCATTAGATATTTAAAATTGGAATTATTATCTGTTTTGTACCAAATAAGCCCAGTGCCACCATTAATTTGTACATTTTCCTGTATGTCATATCCATATGAACGCATATCTATCATATCACTTTGAGAATTGCTTTGCTCTTCGTTACCTTCCTCTTTTAAAAATATTGGAATATATGTGTTTGCATATATTGACGATAGATAGTTATTTGAAAATATCTTGGTATCATAATAATTGCTTGTATTTTCCAGCTCTATTTCTGTATCCATTATTATTAGTCCTGCTATGCATGCAATTAGAATAAGTCCAAATATTGGTGCAATAAAATAGCATATATTTTTGCTTACTCTTGCTAAACTAATTTTACTTTCTTTCATTTAGCGCTTTTCTCCTTTTCATCTAAATTTTCAATTTTATAACCAACTCCCCAAATTACTTTTAGGTATTTGGGCTCTCTTGGGTTTATTTCTATTTTTTCTCTAATGTGCCTTATATGCACAGCAATTATATTTTCTGCGCCATAGCTTTCTTCTTCCCATACATTTTCATAAATTTGCTCAATTGAATACACAATTCCTTTGTTCTTAGTCAAAAATTTCAAAATATTGTATTCTGTAGGGGTTAGCTTTATCTCTTTTCCCTCTACTTCTACTTGTTTTGTATTGTCATTAATTATTAAATCACCTGAGTGATAAATATTATTGCCTTTTTCCACTTTATCTGCAATTGAACCTAAAGAAGTATATCTACGAATTTGTGAGTTTACTCTTGCAATTAGTTCTAATGGATTAAATGGTTTTGTAATGTAGTCATCTGCACCATTATTTAGTCCTGTAATTTTGTCATAATCTTCTGATTTGGCAGAAAGCATTATAATCGGAACTTTTTTATCCTTTCTTATTAGGTTTGCTGTGCTAATTCCATCTAATTTTGGCATCATAATATCTAATAATATTAAGTGAATATCATCATTTTCCTTAACAATTTTAAGGGCTTCCATGCCATTATATGCTTTTAAAACATTGTACCCTTCCTTAGTCAAATAAATTTCAATTGCATTTACAATCTCCTTATCATCATCTACTACTAAAATGTTATACATATGCTACTCCTTTATTTTTAAACTTCCCTTTTATTATATCATTTTTGACACAATTAGTATAGCATGAATTTATTAAGAAAAAAGTTATTAAATTATTAATATTTCCTTAAAAATAAGCAAAGCGAATTTTGCTTTGCTTATTTTTCTTATTATATACAAAATACTGCATATAAAGGAACTGATTTTATATTATTCTCAAATCCAAAGTTTTTTTCTGAAATTCTAATTGCATATTCAGTGTTATATGTTTTCATATATAAATCCAAGCTTCTTGATTTAGTGTGTATACTAGTTTTTACTTCAATTGGTATTATATTTAAATCTTTTTGTATTACAAAATCCAATTCTGCCTTTCCTTCAGATTCCCAATAATATGGCTCATATCCTTTTTTAATTAGTTCATTTGCAACATAGTGTTCTGTGAGTGGCCCCATTGAAATCATTGTTGGAGGTGTACTTAAATCTATTTGATATAATGGATATCTAGCTTTATTCACAAATAATCCAACATCACTCATATATAATTTAAATGAAGATAAGTCTTTATGCATTTCAAGTGGTAACTCTGGAGTAACTTTATATATTTGATTAACTATTCCACTATTTTTAAGCCACAATATTGCTTCACCAAATATACTAGATGTAGCTCCCTTTGAAATTACTTTATATTGAAATTTTTGATTATCTTTTGCAAGCTGTACAGGTATTGAGTCAAATGCTGATATTATTCTATTTGACAAACTATTATCTGCATATTTAGTCATATCACTTTTATAATCTGACAATATTTCTGCTTGAATATCTATACTAGAAATTACCTTTTGCTCATCTAAATATGTTTGCACAACTTCTGGCATGCCACCGATTACAAGATATATTCTATATAGTTTCAAACATAATTCGTGTATATCATTATCCATCCTCTCATCATTTTCAAAATGTTTTTTTATCTCATCAATTAAATTTTCTCTACCCACTGCAATTAAAAATTCTTTAAAAGATATTGGATACATTGTAAGTGTTTGCACTTTGCCCACTGGAAAAGAATAATTATCCCTGTTCATAGTTATTCCTAGCAATGAACCTGCTGCTATTATATGATACTCGTTTGCATCTTCGCAAAAATATTTTAGTGAGGTTAATGCCCTTTCATTGTCTTGTATTTCATCAAAGAAAATTAAAGTTTTGCCTGGAATTATTTTTTCACCATAAAATAATTCTAGCTTATTTATTATATATTTTGCATCTATTGTTTCTTCTATTTGTGAACTCATCTCTTTATTAGTCTGAAAATTAACATATATTAAATTATCATAATATTTTTTTCCAAATTCCTTTATTATATATGTTTTACCTACTTGTCTAGCACCATGGATAATTAAAGGTTTTCTTTTATCTGATTTTTTCCATTTTATCAAATCATTTATAATTTCTCTTTCCATAAACTTAATTTTCCCTCCTTAAGAAAAATTATACTGGATAAGTTCCAAAATGTCAAATATATTTATGACTTTTTCGAACTTATCTGTCAGTGTTGTTAATTTTATGAACTGTATTCTAATACATCTTAGATTTGCAATATAAAAGAAATTCCTAATTTCGATAATCCACATATTCTTCTATTAATAATTTAATTACTGTAAATATTGGTACTGCTAGGAACATACCCAATACACCAAAGTATGCTCCACCAATAGTTACTGCAAAAATCACTAATAATGGGTTAATAGATAATGAATGGCCTATTATTTTTGGGTTTATAATATTTGCATCTATTTGCTGGAGTATAATTACTATTACTGCCATTAAAATTGCTTGACCTAATCCACCTGTAAATATTGTAACAATTATTGCAATTATTACCGCAATAATTGCACCAAAATATGGAATTAGATTAAATAGACCTATCATAAAGCCTAATAGCACAGAATATCTTACGCCTATAATTGACATTGCAATAGATGTTAAAACTCCAATCACAAATGCATCTAACACTTGCCCACCTATAAAGCTAAAAAATACTTCATTTGATTTATTAAAATATTTTGCCACCATTTTATATGTATCTTTAGTAAATATTGCACGTGCTAATTTCTTAAAGAAAGCTAGTATTCTGCTTCTGCCTGCTAATAAATATATTGAAACTATGAAAGATACAAATATGTTAAATACACTATTTACAACATTTATAGCACCCTTTACATATTCTGTTAATCTTTCCATATTTAAATATTGTTTTAAATCAATATTTTGTATACTTTGGATTAAATCTTTTATAACTTCATTTTTCCAAACCGAATCTTCTGGCAAAGCATTATATGTTTCCATGGTTGAATTATAATAATTTCCAAAATTATTAATAAAATCCGTAATACTTCTAGTTATATTTGGAATAACAAAATTTAAAGCTATAATTACTAATAATATTGCAATAATATACACTGTAATAATAGATAGCCCTCTTGCTCTTTTTGCTATTATTTTAGGTTTTTTTAGTTTTCTATATGCACTTTCAACTTTTCTACAAGGAATATAGAATAAATATGCAATTAGAACACCAATAATAAATGGCATTAATACATTAAATAGATTAGAAAACCACTCTCCAATTTGTGTAAAATTATCCAATAATTTATAAACTAGAATAATTGCTAAGCCTAAGCTAAACCAATAAAGCCATTTGCTAAAGCCTTTTTTCTTTTCTTCCATATATACCCCTCTTTCTTTATTTCATTTTATGGACGTTAGTTTAACTTACCCTAATGCTAAATTATTAACCCTACTGGGCAATGGTCACTACCTACTACTTTATCATATATTATACTTTCTTTTATTTCTCCTTCAATTGATTTTGATACAATAAAATAATCAATTCTCCAGCCAACATTTTTTTCTCTTGCATGGAACATGTATGACCACCAAGTGTAACAATTTTCTTTTTCTGGGTATAAATATCTAAAGCTATCTGTAAAGCCTGCAGATAGTAGCTCAGTCATTTTTCCTCTTTCTTCATCTGTAAAGCCTGCATTTCTATGGTTTGTTTTAGGATTTTTCAAATCTATTTCTTCGTGTGCTACATTAAGATCTCCACAATATATTACAGGCTTTATCTTATCCAAAGATACTAGATATGCTCGGATTTCATCTTCCCATTTCATGCGGTAATCTAGTCTTTCTAATTCTCTTTTTGAGTTTGGTGTATAGCAATTTACTAAATAAAATCTTTCAAATTCTAGTGTGATTATTCTTCCTTCTTGGTCGTGTTCTTCTTTACCTATTCCATATGTCACATTAATTGGCTTTACTTTAGTAAATACTGCTGTTCCAGAATATCCTTTTTTTACAGCACTATTCCAATAGCTGTAATATCCGTTAAAAACACTTTGTATCTCCAAATCTATCTGGTCTTCCTGCATTTTAGTTTCTTGAATACAAAATATATCACTATCAATTTCTTTAAAGAAATCCTTAAAGCTTTTTTTTAATACTGCTCTTAATCCATTTACATTCCAAGATATTAGTTTCATTTTTTCCTCCGATTATATATTTTTAAAAAAGCTTCCGATACCTGGAAGCTTTTTATTTCTAATATTACATAGCATTAAAATATACGTTACCACCTATATTTACACCTGATGCACAACCAGCAGCACGGAATGATAAGTAATTGTGGTTTCTTTTACCATTTAAAGCATCTATTACTGCTTGCTTAACAGCAGATGAATAATTTCCGTTTAATCTCTTTTTCCAGTGTGTATCTATTGAATAACAGAACTGACCTTTTGCCATATATTGACTCAATGGGTCTTTACCGTTATATGCCCATTTGCTACTTTCTGCCCTGTTACATGCACATGTTATAACTGCTAATGCACCATTATAACTTGAACTACACTCTTGAGCTGTAATAGCACATAATAAGTCTAATTCTGCCTCTGAGTAACTCCATTTTCCTGCATAAGTAATTCTTGTTGAACCTCTTGAAGTCACCTGTTGCTTATTTCTAACTTCTACAATTTTATCAATTGGTTCTTTGATAATTTTAGAAGAAATTTCTGTTTTTTCTATTTCTTTATCATTTTGATATTTTACTTTATAAGTAACTTCTTTTAAACCATCTACACCATATTGTACAATTTTATCTTGTTTTGTTCCAGAACCAGTTGCAACGTTTTTAGTAATTGTTTCATATGGGATTTTAACTTTTTCTACAACTATTTTTTCAACAATTGTATCATAGCTTGCTAATATTTCTTCTGCTGTAATATTATCTGAAGTCTCGATTGTTTCTGCAACTTCAATTTCTTCTTCTGATAATTTTGAAA
Organism: uncultured Clostridia bacterium; assembly: GCA_944391825.1. GTDB lineage: Bacteria > Bacillota > Clostridia > TANB77 > CAG-508 > CAG-273. The sequence continues at coordinate 22,218 of CALXUZ010000001.1, forward strand.
TTTTAATTGTTTTATTATCTGGTAACTCAGATTCTAAATCTGGTACTACTTTTTCGTCATCTAATAAAATAATGTGGTTTTCATCAAGTATCTCTGAAATAGTTGTTTTGCTTGTTACAACGTTCATTTCATATCCACTAGCTAAGACTATTTTTACATTTTTAAATGTAACATTTCCAGCTGTTACAGTAGCCATCATGATAAAAATAAAGATTAAGCTAATGCATAGAATTTTTCTCAGCGATATTGATGCTTTATCATCATTTTTCATAAGATATTTGTTCCCTCCTTTAAAAGCAACAATTGTATTATACCATTTTTTAGAAGGTTTGTCAAATTTTTGTAACATTTCTGTAATACTACGGCTAGTTGCTTTTCAAGATTTGGGTGTTTTTTTAAGCTTTTGTAAATCCCCATATTACATTATATGCGAGCTTGTACAAAAATATGTCAATTTTGACGAAAATTTTTGGCAAAAAATTATTATAGACCCACAATAGTATTATGAAAGTGCAGTCCGCGCAGGCGGAGCGTTAGCGTAGTTTTAGAGCCTTCCACCTACCAAACCTTGTCAAAAAATATAAAATATTTTTTTGACATATGGCTGGAAGGCGACAGCAAGGACAAACGATATAATACAATTGTGGGTATATTATATTATTGCAAAATTTTGTAAAAAAATCTCCGTCCACATTGACATTGATTTTTTTTCATAAATATGCTATTATTGGATAAAATATTAATAAAGGAGTGAATAATATGTGGTGGATTATACTTATAGCTATTGTTGTTATTCTAATTATTGCAGTTATTGCTATTTACAATAATTTAGTAACATTAAGGCAACGTGTAAAAAATGGTTGGAGCCAAATTGATGTGCAACTTCAAAGAAGATTTGATTTAATCCCAAATTTAGTTGAAACTGTAAAAGGCTATATGACACACGAAAATGAAACTTTTGAAAAAATTGCTGAGCTTCGTAGTGCTTGGGCAAATGCTAATTCTGTAGATGAAAAGGCACTTTTAGATAATCAATTATCTGATACTTTAAAATCTATTATGGCACTTGCTGAAAATTATCCAGATTTAAAGGCTAACCAAAACTTTATGTCATTACAACAAGAATTAAGCAACACTGAGGATAAAATCTCATATTCAAGGCAATTTTACAATGATACTGTTACACGCTATAACACAAAATTAGAACTATTTCCTTCTAATTTTATAGCTTCTATTTTCCATTTTGAAGCAGAGCCTTTATTTGAAGTAGAAGAAACAGCAGCAAGGAAAAATGTAAAAGTAGATTTCAATAAGTAAACTAAAAAATCCAACTCTTTTCGAGCTGGATTTTTTGTTTCCAATTTTTCTTTTTCAGTACAGCCTTTTTAATTTACAAATAGTTTCAGTGCGTTTTCATATGTTATTTTAGCAATTTCTGCTAATGGCATTTCTTTTACTTTTGCTATTTTTTCTGCCATGTATTTTACATTTCTAGAGTCATTGCGTGTTCCTCTATGTGGCTCTGGTGCCAAATATGGGCTATCTGTTTCTATTAATATTCTATCTAGTGGCACAGCTTTTATGGCTTCATCTGCATTTTTGGAGTTTTTAAATGTAATTGGTCCTGCAAATGAAATATAAAATCCCAGCTTTAAACCTTCACGGATTAAATCTAAGTTTAGTGGAGAGCAGTGGAAAACTCCCTTTTTTATTGGTGTAATTTCATTTTTTAATATATCTAAAGTATCATATACTGCTTCTCTTGTGTGTATTATAATTGGCAAATTTAGTTCATTTGCAAGTTCTATTTGCTTTTTAAAAGCATGCTTTTGTTCCCATTTATTTTCTTTATTCCAGTAGTAGTCTAAGCCAATTTCACCAATTCCCACTACTTTCTTATTTTTAGCTAGTTCCTTTATTTCATTTAATTCTTTTGATAATACTTCATTAAAATTTTTGCCAGGTATGTCATTTGGCGAAATTCCAGCAGTTGCATATATATATTCATGTAAATTGGCAATATTTATAGCTTCTTTTGAAGAAGCTATATCATATCCTGCACAAATTAATTTTGTTACACCACTATCATAAATACTTTTTAGTATTTCTTCCCTATCTTCACTAAATTTTTCATCATTATAATGTGCATGTGAATCAAAAAATTGCATTTTTTCCTCCTGTTATTCTTTAAATAGAATTGTAAAACTAGCAATTGCATATTCTGCTATATGTGAAAGGCTTAAATCCTTGCTTTCCACATTTTGCAAATTTAATTCTTTCAAATCTGCTATAGGTTTTCCATTTTCGACATTATAGATTTTTATTTTAGTCCACAAATCTTCTTTAATAGAGATTTCATCAGAAATAGCCTTGAATATTGCCTCTTTTGCAGCAAATCTAGCTGCATAATGCTGATATTTCATTTTTCCTGTATTTTCACAAAATTCCGTTTCCTGCTCTGTATACACTTTATCTAAAAAGCTTTTTCCTTGCCTTTCTATTGCTTTTTTTATTCTTTCTACTTCTATTATGTCTATTCCAGTTTTAACTCTCATTTTGCACTCCTATTTACTAAATACTACAAAAAGATTTATTATATTTAAAATAACCATTATTGCTATAACAAGCACAAGCCAGGTATTCCCTCTTTTTGTTTTTTCTATTTCATAATCTTTATATAATAAATCATATTGCTGTTTTAGTTTATTAAAGGTTTCTTTCATATCTTGCTGCTCTGAATAGTATTTGTCCAAAATTTCTCCAGTTTCATCTCCTGTTATTTCATAAATCCAATCTTTTTTAGCAAAATCTAAAAATTCATTTTTAATTTTTTTAAACTTTTTGTTTTGTTGCAATTTGTACATTAGTTTTTTTAGATATATTTTTTTGTATAGACTGAAAATGTAATGGTATAAGTGCTCATTTTCGTGTTCAAATGGTACTGTAGTATAGTTTTTAATATTATTATCACATGTAAATAACACAGCTGAATTACTAGTAAAGCCGTAATATAAATATTTTTCCTTATATACATTTTTTTCTTTCAATATAATGTCTGGCAATTGTTCTTCTGCAGGTCTTATTTGCCTATATTTTTCAAATTCTTTTTCTACAAATTTTATATCTGTTTTCTCGTTCCACTCATTTTGATTTAAGCATACATATGAATATGTAATAAGCCTATCAGTATCTAAATTAATTTGCTTTGCCTCTATATTTGGTCCTGCAATTTCTTGGATAAATTCTGAAAATTTTTGCATATTGTCAAATTTTTTAGTCTGAATTTTTATTGCTTCATATTCTTTGCTATGTTCTGCTTTTGAATTTATATCCCTAAATTTGTAATTAAAATTTAACAAATCAGAAAACTGCTGACCTTCTGTTAATGCAGTTTTAAACAACAAGAAGCATACTCCAGTATTAAAACATATAATTTCTACTTTTGTAATATCAAAAAATATTCCGTTTCTTTCGCCTATTTTACCTGGTATATCGCCACTCAATTCATATTCAAACATATTGCATGGCTTTTTACTTAATAATGTGGCTTGCATTTTTTTGTCCATGTCATCATAATCTTTTATCCCTTTTTTAGAAGTATCTAAAGACCAAAACATTTTGTCTTTTATCTCAGGCAAAAAATATTTATCTATTCCTACATCTTTTTTTCTATCAAATAATTTTAATTTACATTTTGGATTTTTCAGTAAAGTATAAATATGTGGCTTATATTCATTTTCTTCTATAAGATATGGATATATAAAGTATGTATATTGGTATTTCAACTTAAAGTCCATCTTTTGTTTCCCTCTTTTCTTTATTTATCTGTGTAATAGTTCAAGTTCAAATCTTCTCCTCTATGCCAATTATTTATAAACTCTATTAATGAGGCATTTTCTAGTGTATATGTTGGCTCTACAGCCACTCTACCTCTTGAATCAATACATCCCCAAACGCCATCTTTTTTTACACTTGAGTAGCCAAACTCATTTTGCTCTCTCGCATCATCATAAATATAATCTACAATAACAACACCATCTTTATTTACATAGCCGTATTTCCCATCTTTTTTATCTAAAAATAGAGTATTGGTTGTTAATAATTCTATATTTGTTTTTTCTTCAAATTTAAAATTGTAATATTTGTATTCATCATCAACTCGTATTTTCATATATCCATCTTGAGTATTAATTTCTGATAATATTCCACTTAATTTTATTGTAAAATCATTTCCTATAAAATCAGTATCTACAGAATCTGATTTGTTTCCTTCAAAAAATCCGCTATCTGCCCTATATATTAAACTATCATATATTGGCTCAAGAACAATATCACCTGATAAATTTATAACACCATATTTTCCTTCTTCTTTAAAAATATAGTTTTCATCAAATGCATATTCTAAGCCTTGGTATTTTGCATCAATTTTTGTTTCACCCGATAACGTTACAACTCCATAGTTCTTATCTGAAACAATTACAACATTTTCACCATTTATAGATTTTACACTATCAAATTTGTCCTCAAGATAGCTTTTTCCTTCACTATTCACGATTTTCCATTTTCCATTTTCTTTTACTACATAATTTCCATTGCCATAAATAGGCTCAACATCTTGGTATTTAACCTCTACTGCAGCTGTTTTATCACGATTAATTACTCCAACTTTATTATCATTATCTGTTACAATATATCCATTTTCATATCTATCTGAAATAGCTTCAATTTTTTTATATTCTGGCTCAATGATAATTGCTCCAATATGATCTACTAAGCCGTATTGATTATTTTTCTCAATTAATACACTGTTTGTAACACCATTTAATGCTTTGATACTGTCATATTCACATGCTAAAAGCTCTTTACCTCTAAAATCCGCTAAGCCAAATTTTCCTTCTTTTGAAACAATTAGCAAATCTTCCTCATACCACAAATTGTTGTTAGCATCATAGTTTTCAACAGCTTGGATAGTATCATAACCAGTTACTATTTCTTCATTTTTACTATTAACTACTTTTGATTTATAGGAACCAGTTTCGTAATCTACGTCATAGGTACAAATAAAAACGTCTTTTGAATTGTCTGGAATTATAATTGCTTCATCATATTCTGGCTCTATAATGGTTTCACCTTTTGAATTGATTACTCCCCATTTGTCGTTTGTATATACTGCAAAATATTGATTTGCAACTGTTTTTTCATCTGTTTTTCCTGCGCCACTAATTAATTTGCTAATGCCTATTATTACCATAATAATTACGGCAAGGGCAATAATAACAGCAAAAACTTTTTTAAGGTTAAGTTTTTTCTTTTCACCATTGTATCTTTTGGCTCGACCACTCATCTTAATTCCTCCTTATGCCTAATACTATATCATATTTGTGTACATAATTACAAGGTGTTTTGAAAGTTTTTATATAACAATGTGGACAGAGATTTTTGACAATTTTTTTGCCAATTATATTATTCACACAATTGTATTATAACGTTTGTCCTTGCTGTCGCCTTCCATCCCCATGTCAAAAATAAATTTTTGACATGGGTTAAGTAGCCAAAAAGGCTCTAGAACTACGCTAGCGCTCCGCCTGTGCGGACTGCACTTATATAATACAATTGTGTGGAATTTGTAACATTATTGCTTTTTCTTTCAAATTGTCAAAATCTCTCTTTTCATAGACTGACCTGTCCCAAATCACCCCAAATTGGGCAAAAAGGGACTGTCCCCAATTACTCCAACTACTACTGTCATGTCGTCCTTTTGTCTGCCGAAATCGCTATCTATTGCTTCTTCTAATATCAGGTTGGCTATTTGTTGGGCGTCTTTTGTTTCTAGGTCTTCTAGCAGATATCTTATCCATAGTTCTTTGTTTATGTATTCATTATTTGCTTCTATTACGCCATCACTGCACATTACTATTATGTCTCCTTGTTGTAAGTCGTAGTCATATACAATTAAATCACTTTTTTCTAGCACTCCAGCTGGTAGTGTGGTTGATTTTAGTAATTGTACTTCACTTCCTCTTTTTACATATGTTGGGCATGCGCCATTTTTTATAAATTCCATATTTCCACTGTATAAGTCTAAAATTTGAATATCAAGTGTGGCATACATGTCTTCTTTACTGTTTGCAAGCAATATTGAGTTTATTAATTGTAGTGATGCTTCTTTTTCAAAGCCTGCTTTTAATAGCCTTTCTAGCATTTTTAATGCTATTTTACTACTTTTCATTGCTTCTGGTCCTGAGCCCATACCATCACTAATTGCTAACAAATATTTTCCATCTTCTAGTTTTGTTTCTAAGTGACTGTCTCCTGATACTATTGAATCTGCTTTTGTACTTGAAGATACTCCTATTTGCAATTTATATTTATCTTTTGACATGTATTTAAATTTGCACTGCTCTGTATTTTCCCTTAGTCCACATACTTGTGATTGAATTAGGAATTTGTCTCCTAATGATTTAGTTAAAATTCTAGATATTTTTTTTATATCACATTTTGTTCCTTCTATTTCATCACATAGTTTTGTACATACTTCTACAAAGTACCTTCCGGAATTTGCTCTTTTAATTTTTAATGTTTCTATTTCTATATCTTTTTCTTTTAATAGTACTTTAATTTCTTGCTTTTTTTCTTCAAATGGGTCAATTTCTTTTTCTTCTTTCATTTCATTTGCTAAGTTTGATATAGCATTTGACACCTCTTCTAAACCGATTAGCAACATTCCTTTTGCTTTCTTCCATTTTCTTTTTCCAAATGAAATTAATTTTGCTCATCCTATATGAAGAATTAATTGCCTTTATCATTTTAGATACATCTTGTATTACTTGTTCATTTTTTTCGTAAAAGCCTACTAAGTAATTATTGTGTTTTTCTAAAATTCCTACAAGTTGTTTTTCTGTTATTACATCTTCTTTTAATAAAAGATGAAAAATATCATCTATGATTCCATTTTGGTTTTCATATATTTCATCATATAGCATGTTTTCTTCAAGTTCTTGCAAGTTTATTCTTAATTCTTCTATAAAAATTTGCTCATTTGATAGTTCTTGTTGTCTTAAGTCTTCTTCGTTTATAACTGTACTTGCCGCTTCACCATAGCTTTTTGCCATTTCATTTATTGCCTCTGACATGTTGTTTAACCTGAATATTGCATCTTCATTTTCTGTTAAGCTTCTGCCTGAAAGTGTAGTTTCTGGCAATAGTTTTTCTCTGCCTAAAAAGTCTTGTATATCTATTTTTACTTTTTTAGGAACTGCTAACAATCCTAAAAATGCAATTAAAATTTCTTGAATAAGTATTACAGGCACTGTGTTACCATTTGCTGCATATGTTAATGCAATGTTACCTAGGATAAATCCAATTACTACTCCAACTTTTCCAAGCCTATTAAATAGCCCGGCTATCATACCAGATATGGCATATGAAGCAACTAGTATTGGCTCTGAGCCACTTATTATTCCAAGTGTAACTCCTATTAGCACACCTGAAGTTGCACCAATTAGCATGCCATTTTTCCAACCTAAAATTAGTACAATTAAAATACTTAATATATTTTTTACACTATAACCAAAAATTGTAAAATTATCTAATGCACAAATTGCAATTGCAAGTAATAAGCTTGTCCCCATTACTTCTTCTACTGAAAATACTGTTTTTTTACCAAATTCTTTAATAATTGGGATACTGTTTGCAAATATTTTGTAAAACACAAAACTGCTAATTGCTAGCATTATGCTTGTTAGCAAATCATAAACATAAAAACTGGTAAAAAACATTGGTATTATTTGCACTGCAAGCACTGATATAAAAAGCCTAGAACCAAGCCTTTTTTGTTCATTTACTATTTCTTCTTCTCTTGGCCTTTTAAATAATACTAGTGCAAAAAATACAAGTGTTGTTATAAAATATGTAAAAAGACTGCTTGTACCAAATTTTAGCCATGTTCCCATTAATGTTAATATGTACACTATTCCAACTGGTGAATAATTGCTAAGCATTGCTGCTAAAAAGCTAATTGCAAATGGGCTTATGCTAAGCATTAAGTTTTCCGAACTAAATCCAACCATTGAAATTAAGAAACTGATAGTGTATAAAATAATATTTTGTATGCCGAAAAGATTTTTTAAAGTCTCTTTTATTAATTTTTTATTCTTTATTTCTTCTTGCTCATTTTCGCTATTTTCGCCTGTAAAATCCTTTAATATATTTTGAAACACTTTTTAATCACCCCTACTTTTTTAATTTGATATTTATTTTAGTACATGTTATTTAAAATATTTGTCGTATTTAATACCAAATTTAAAAAAGTTTTTTATCTTTTTTGCCATCTTACGTGTTTATTTTACTTTTCTTTAGTTTTTATAAGTTATATTTTAACTCAAAATAGCATAAAATTCAATATATTGTAGAAAAGTGCATTAAAAAAGAGTGAAATTTTTTGATTTCACTCTTTTAAATTAGGCTAGCTAATTATTTTTTTAGAACTTTCTTTTTAATAAAGATAATTCCTACTGTTATTACTCCTAATGCTACTATTGATAATGTAATATACACTACTATTTCTCCAATACCTGTTGGTGGAATTACAATTACTTCTTCTGCTTTAACACTATCTACTTCGCTAGGTTCTTCGGCAGTTGGATTTTGGTTACCTTGAATTGAGTATGCCATCCTTCTACCCACACTATTTGAAATATTAACAATCTCTGCAATATTGTTATATGTTCTATCATCTGCTGTGTTTTGAGATGTCATTAATTGCGTTAAAACTAAACTTGTTGTTGTTTCTTCACCTGGTGTTAATTCTTTATTTAAGCTTTCTGTTTTTATAATTGTGTTAAATGATTTAACAGGTTCTTGTAGTTGTGTATCCAATCCTTCTGAAGATACTACATTTTCAACTGAAGCCCATCCACCTTCTGTATTATCATCTGCCCTAAATTGAAGGTTATTTGCTACATAATCTACTACTGTATTAGCAGTTGTTGTTACAACTTGATTTGCTCCTCTAGCTTTATAGTAGAATTCCTGTCCTTCATAATCTGTTTCACCTGCATTTGTTACTGCTAGTTCATATGTGATACTAATAGTTGCACCATGCATTAACTCATTATCTATTTCTATCTTAATTAATCCACTATTATGGCTAGCATCATATCTTGAAGCTACTAAGTTATCAATTTCTGTTCTGTAAGCATAACGATGATCTTTATTATAATATTCTTCGTATTTGTTATTGTCCATTTCGTCAATTAAGTTGTATTTCTTGTTTGCTGCCCAAGTAATATCTGTTGCGCCTTTGTTAGTATCAATTAATGTGCTTCCATTTGCTAAGGTTAATTTTACATTAGTTATTTTCTTTGCTAGCTCTAGCTGTGCTTTTGGTCTTTCTGTTAAACCAAAGTCTACATTATTTAATGTATAGTTTCCGTTATAGTCATTATCATATAAGTATATATCAGCACCATTGCTATTTGTATTATAACCATCTGTGTTTGTTCTGTTATATTCTCCTTCTAGCACAATTATCGCAGTTTCAGCTGTCATATTTGTGTTTTGTGCTAATTCATTTATTAGTTCATTGTTAACATCATCTGCGTATGGAGAAGCTAATACTTGAGCTTTGTGGTTAGTTACATTTGAGCTACTATAATCATTAACCTCTTGTCTTCTCTCCCAAATATCTTTTGCATCTGATAAATTACCATTAAATGCATCTGATGCCTGAATATTGTAGTATTCTTCTGTATAGTTAGATATTCCTGAGTTGTTATTTAGGTTTTGCTGATATACTGTAGATTTAAAGTCTTGACCATTATATGATACCTCATTTGCTCCACCATTTTCATCTGTTAATATTGTTGCTGTTGTATTTCCATAGTGGAAGCGTATTATATAGTTACCTGGTATTATGTACACATTACCACTTTCATTTGTTCTAAACTCATAACGTCCATTTTCATCTGTTGTGGTGGTTTGCCATACATATTCATTTCCATTTTCTAGTTTTTCTACTAGTTCTACAGTGACACCTGCTATTCCTATTTCATCATCTCTTAAGCCATCACCAATCATTGCATTTGAAACATTTTGTGTTCTTTCATCTTCCCAAACTGTACCATTAATGCTTCTTATTGCTTCATTATCCAATGTTACCTTTATAGATTTAGCACGGTCTGTGTCGTCTTCAAAGTTTCTTTCATATCTGTTTCCATTAATATCATCTATACTTAGGTTACCTGGGTTAGAATCAATATCTATTAATCCTGCTGAGTCATTGCTGTTCATTATTTGGTCGTTTGGTAATTCTGTTCCATCTCTATAGTATGTAGTATATCCATTAATTTCAGCATAGTTTTGTTTTAAGCTATTGTCTTCATCTAATATTACAGGACCATTGTTATCTGACCTTACTTTAAATGTCAAATAAATATATGCTTCTTCACCACTTGCCAATTGTTTTCTGTCAAGTCCTCTAATATATACAGAATTATATTCTGATTCCATACCAGATTGCTGGCTGTTTCTTCCATATCTACTGCTATTATGGCTATCTATATCTTTTCCTGTAGTTCTTAAATCTCCTTGTAATGAAAGACTGTTTATAGTGTTATAGTAATCTTGCTCTGATAATGAAATTTCTGAATTGTCGCCATCACTATTGTTTTTATACATTACCCAAGATAGGTCTTCCATATATTCATAATCTTCATCATAGTAATCTACTACTTCTGTTATTTCACTTAAAATGCTTGTAGAACTATTTCTTACAGTTAGCTTATATGTTACATATAGTTCTAGCTCGTTATCAGCACTAACCCCATTTGTTGTAGCACGATATGTATAGTCTGCTGGGTAAAGCTCTCTTGAGTATGCAGTTGCATAATAGTTATTGTAGTCCCTCATTCTTAATTGGATTTCCCAATAGTATTTATTTTCTATTTCTTCTGCATAATCCAAGTATGCTTGATAGTTTGCTAGATTTGTTCTATCTTGTTCATATATAGCTCTTAATCTAGCTAGTTCTTCTGCTTCTGCATCTGTCATTTGACTTCTCTTATCATATGTATATACTTCTGTTTTACCATTTATTCTTGTTGCTGCATATGCTATATCTTTTCTTAAAGCCAAGTCAACTTCTTGTCTTCTCCACAATCCTTGATTTACAAAGAACTGTCCTGGGTAAATCGGACTATACACTACCTCATCAAATACATCTGCATTTAAATCATATTCTCCATTTTGCATTTGTTCAATTGTTGTATATTCTGCCCTATCATTTATTTTAAATTGATCATATACTGGATATAAATCTAAATCTCCGTCTTGTGGCTTAGTATATGATTGTATTTTACAATCTTCAATAAATTGTAGTTTTCTCCATAGTTCTGTATTATTTCCTGCTATTTCCCTATATATATCTAGCATTGCATCTTCATCTGGGAATACCTTGTTCTCTAAGATATATTGTTTTATTTTTGTACTTATTATTCCCTCTTTTAATATATTGGTTTCTACAATATTACCATTATTAATCTCATAAAAACCGTCAATTAATGCAATGCTATTATCCTTATAATAATCTCCATCTTCATCTAATACAAATCCCATTAGCTCATATTGTGAAAAAGTTTCATTATATCCATTTGCTAATTTTCCACTATTTAGTGAATCACTAGATGGATAATTCAATGGAGATGAGCCTATTTCTACAAATTGCTCATTATAATCTGTTCGCTCTGATTCTTCTTCCGTTCCTTTTGAGGTGATTTTCCAATCATTTGTGTTATATAATTCTGCATTTACCATTTGTGTAACAGATGAATATTGTCTTTCTTCTGTGTTTAGGTACTCTGTTGGTAAATATGTCTGTCCATTATATTCAAATGTTACATAGTATTTTCTCATTGGGTCCAATCCTTCAAATAAGTAATTGCCATTTGCATTAGTATATGTTGGGTTTACTCTATACATTATTTGTTCATCTGTAATTCCTTCTTCTTCAGGATTTGATAATAAGTTTGCAATTTCTCCGTCTTCTGTATATAGTGTAACTTTTACATTTGGTATAGCTCTATCCATACTATTTTCTGAGTTTGTAAGTATATCGCTTTGACCATCTGCAATATTTTCTTTTCCAGTAGGCACATCTTCCCAAACATGTCCACCTAAATCCATAGTCATTTTTATTTTATTTTTACCAATTATTATTTCTTGTTCGTATAAACTTCTTATTGCATCTGCTGCCATTAGCCATTGTTGTTGCATTTCTGATAAATAGCATGTTGTTATACAGCCATGGCAACTTCTCCAACCAGTTGGAACACGCTTACCAGTTTCTGGATCTGTTTTGTATTTTCTATGTCTATGTGGATTATAGCTATGGTTATGGCTATATTGTACTGTGTATTTTGTACCTCTTAGTTTTGTATATTCACCATTTGCCATCATATATTTAAATTTTATTTTAATTGATATAGATGCTATGTATTCATCTTCATCTTCCACTTCTTCATTAGGATTACTAAATACTATTTGGAAGTCTTGTCCAGGTGCAGGATATATTTGCTCTGTTTCATCAACTTTTAAATCCTCACTTGGCTCAAAATATTCTGGCTCTTGAGCTTCACCGTAAATTCCTGTTGTAAGGTCTTTTAGAATTATTTTTTCTATTTCAATGTCATCTCTGACCTCTTCGCCTTTTCTGTTATACCCAACTACTGTCATCTCAGAAATACCTGCAAATGCAATTTCACCATAAATTCCATTTGTGTACTCTACATTAAAAGGTCCTACTATGAACTCTCCTGTTTCTTGATTTACTTTTGTATATAATCCATCAAGGTCTGTTTTATCTTCTGGCTGTAATCCTTTGTCCCTTACTTCAGTATCATATTTAGCATAGTCTTGAGCTTCTTGGTCATAAATAGATGGTCCATCATGAACAGAATCCGCACCACCAACAATCAAATCATCATCTGCTGGCACATAGTCTTCATCTGACTCAATATAAATAGATTCATCTCTTAAATTCCAAATTGCTTTTTGTTTTTCTTCGCTCCACTCTCCAATAGGTTCATCAGAAACAATATATGCTGCTGCTACTGGCAAGTCATTTGTCTCAACTGGCACAAATCTTGGTGGAGTTGTAGAGCCTTGATATGGTGTACTAGCATCACCACAACTACTTCTATATGTATTTCCCACTAAAGCTGCAGCCTGACTATAAAGTAAATTATAGCTAAATCTAAGTGGTGAACCTGGGTTAATACAATATATCTGAAAATCTTGATATACTGGTAGAGAATATGAATTTGTGCCATATATAGCTTCCCATGTACCTGTATTAATATGGTAAGAATATGTTTCTGGGTCTTCTTCTCCATCTGCAAGGGTTCCAATATCTGTAGTTTCTGCTTCTTCTAGCGCTTTTAAGTTAGTATCTTTTGCTTGCATGGTTATTGTTTCATATTTACTTACTTGATATATCCCTATTACTGTAAGAACAGCAATTACAAAGAATACACAGGTTTTTATAATTTTCTCCTTCATGATATCCTCCTTTCATTAATTATTTTTTTTATTTAAAACATGTCTTTTTATTTCAAATATTCCAATTCCTAATAGCATAACTACTGCTAATGAAAGTGTTATATACATTATAACCTTACCAGTTGCTAATGAAATCATTATATCTGCATTTGAAATATCATCTTCAGATTCTAGTCTATTTGCTTCTATTGAGTCATAATCTTTAATACCTTGGTCATTATAGCTTTCATATATTTCAGCATTGTTATTAATTATTGTGCTAAGGTTTTTATCTGTAATATTTAGACTTAATATTAATGTAACTTCTTTACTTTGTCCTGGCTCAATCTTCTCATTTGCCAATGCAGTATTATATACTGCTCCATTATTATCAGATATATACCAGTCATTATTTAATTCACTATTAAATCTTACATCTTCTGGCAAATAATCTATAATCTTTTTAACATATCCAGGTATTTGTCCTTCATTTGTTACAACTATTTTGTATTCTATAATCATACTGCTATTGTTAACATCTCTTGAATAAACATCTTGTTTAGTCAATTTTGAGTTTTCATAATAATATACTTTTGTTCCTGCAGATGGTGTTGTTAGTGTTATTTTGCTTATGTATTTATCCAATCTTAGGTCAAATTTTTCTGCTATATAAAGTCCAATGTCTATATCTCTTGCATTTGAACCAGCAATTTTGATTGTGTCTGTTACACCTGCATAGCGTTGTTCTCCATCTAAAACAATTCTCATATTTATTGCGTCTGAGTTATAGCTTTCAGTCGCTGCTTCTGCTTGATAATTTGTTATATTGTATTTTCCAGCATCATATAAGAATACTACTAAATATTCACCTGATACTAAATTTGAAAACTCATATTTACCTTCACTATCAGTTGTTACAATTTTTTGTTCTCCTGTATCTTCATCTTTTATAATTTGGCTATTAGCTTTATTTATTAGCATTACTTCTATTCCTGGCAAAGTTTGTTCTTCTTCATCTCTTATTCCGTCTTTATTTTCATCAAGCCATGCAGTTCCTGTGATTTTATATCTGTTTATTGTAGGTCTATCTGTATTATCAGCTTGATCATGGATTTCCTGATAGTATTCTATAATGTTTGTTACTTCATTTGTATTTCTACTTTCATAATTATTTGCCAAAATAGTCATGCTATTTTTTATTTCTTTATCATTAGTATCTGGTAAAAGTCCAGCTTTTGCTACTACATTAATTGTGGTAGTTTCCCCACTTGATAGTTGATTTATTGATATTTCTAATCTACCATTTGTTAGATTTGTAATTGTTTCTTCTTTACCATTATATGTGTAAGTAGCATTTACTAAAGTTAAACCTTCTGGCAATGTATCATATACTTTTATTCCAGTAACTCTAGAGCTACCAGCATTTTTTATTGTTAATGTATATGTAACATTACTTCCTTCTTTTACATATCTAGGGCTTGATGTTAATTCTGATATTTCTAATTTTGCCACTTCAACATTGTATTCTGTTATGTTTGAATATTGTTCTTCTATTCCATCTGCTCTTGCTGTGGCAGTTATAGAAATGTTACCTTCAATTTCTCTTGCCACTTCAACATCTAGCATTATAGTTTTTTGAATACTTAATGTTCCAATATTAACAGACACAGTGTTATTAGCTTCATTATATGTTATCCCTTCTGTGGTTCCATTTTCTGCTGACCAACTATCTTTTACTTCACCACTTACATATCTTAGTCCTTCTGGTAATGGAACAGTAACTACTACATTATTTAAATTTCCAGCTCCAGAAATATTTTTTAGGTTCAATGTATAATTTAGCACTTCACCCTTTTTAATTACTTGTGATTCGCTGGTTTCTGAAATTAATTGTAAAGCTATGTCTCCATCTTCTAAATTAAATATGTAATCATTAGAAGGTATTGAATTTTCAATATCATCTGCAGTAACTGTCACTTTATGCACTATTTCTTTTGGATATATTGGTCCTGTATCTTCAACAGAAGCAGTTTCATCATTTATTTGTGGAACTATATCATCATCAAATTTTATATAATATGCTACTTGTTTGCTTTCACCAGCTTTTAATTCTCCTACTGTTAAAACCTTTTCCTTGATTGTTTCTTCATAAAATCCATTTCCTGTTACATAATCAATAAAAATTGCATCTTCTGGAACTGGAACATTTACTTTAATATTTTTTACAGTTTCTGAGCCATCATTTTTTACTGTAGCTTTCATTTTTACAATTTGTCCTTCGCGAACAGTATCTGAAGTTGAAGCTAGTTCTACAGAAATGGCTGGTGCTTCTCCAGTTGTTAATCCTATTGTTCCTGCAACTTTTGATTCTCCCAATGTAGCATCTTCTAATTTATTATCATAATATACTTTATATGTAGTATAACTGCTATTATCATAATTTAAGTTTTCTGGCAATTCTGCTTTATATGTAAAGCTAAATTGTGCTCCTGTTCTAATTTCTCCACTTGGTACAATTAAATAGCTTTTAACTTTGCTTAAATCGCTTGGGTTCTCTGTCCAAGCATTTTCTGAATTTATTAAATCCTTAGTTGCCTCACCATTTGTGCTATAATAAATTTTTACTTTACCTTCATCTATTCCACTTACTGAAATTTTTTCTTTCATGCTCATAGTAAAGTTACTACCAAGTTCTTCTGTTCCATCTATTTGCACATTTCCACTAAATGGTAACCTACCTAATACAAATACATTTTCAATACTATTTGCATAATTGTTTACAATTGTTCCCCCAATTGTAACTTCTTTTGCTTCATCATTTACATTTATAGTATCTACTTTTGTTTCAGTTTCTGTGTTTGAAATTGTTTTTGTTCCATTGTATCCACTCATGTTGTTTTCTGTAACAACACCATTTGGAGATACAATTTCAATTTTTGTACTTGCTAATCCTATTTGATTTGCAGTTCTAGCTTTTCCCTGCATAGCTGTTTTTTCATATAAATTGCTATTTTCATTTGTATAATATAGTAAAATATCACTATTTGCACTTGGTGCAAATTTTTTAAATGTAATATCTGTTTTAATAACTATATTTGCACCTTTGGCAATTACATTTTCTTCATTTTTATCAGTTGTTCCATTATCTGTATATTTTGTTTGTGTGCCTTCTAATGATACTAAAATTCCTTTTCTTCCATCTTGCTCATATACTTTGCTTTCTTTAATTTTTAGTTCATCATCTAATAAAATATTTGTGCTTTTAATTTCTACATTTTCAATGTTTTCTGGCAACACTATTTGTAATGTTGGATTTTTATATAGTGCATTTTCAATACTTGAAGTATCTAATAATACTCTTAATTCAACATTTTTATTCTCCACTATTGTAGATAAACTTTCTGCATCAATATTAATTTCAGCTTTACTAACTGGCTCTGTCAATTTAAGCTCAGTAGTTTTTTTGCTTTCTCCAATTACTCCTAGCGTAATTGTTTCAAAGTCTTGCATATTTTCCTTAGAATAGCCTTGTTCTGCTGAAATTGCTTTTTCTACTAAAACTGTTATTTTTCCTTCTGTAATTGGTTTAGTTGTTTTAATAATAATTTCATTTACTTTTGCTTCTTCTATATTTGCTGCATAATTTTCTGTATCTTTTGTAATTTCTGCTAGTTTTTCTCCTTTTTTATTAGTTATTTCAATTTTGCCTTCTTCTCCTAGCATTTTATCAAATATTTCTTTTTCTATTTTTACAATTTTACTATAAATAGTTTCTTTATTATTAACTTTGCTATCATATTCATTTTCATTTGAATCTACGTATTTTTCAGCTACTGTTTCAAAAGTCACACCATCTGTTAATTGTTTATCATATACATTAACTGTATAATTTACTGTAAAAGGAGTATCTTTTTTACTTTCTGCATTTTCTTTATCTTCTTTTGCGTAATTTGCATAAATATATCCTTTGCTAATTGATTTTGTACTACTAATTGAAGTAGCAACTATTTCTCCGCTTTGTTTTTCTAAGTTATAATTAATTTTTTCTGTTTTTGAAATTTCAGGTTCTTTTGCTCCATATACTTCTACATTTGCAATTACTTCTAACTCGCCTGTTATTGCACTTTCATTTACTTCTCCTGCTTTTATTTGTTCTTCTGTTTTTATTGTTTCTTCAGCTTTTTCTAGTTGCTCACTAATGTAGTTATATATTTCTTCACCTGCATAAACATATGTTATTATATATTCATCTTCTACATTTTTTGCCCATGTAATCTTTCCATCTTGCTCAGCATTTTCTACATTTATTTCTATTTTATTAGTTTCTGCATTATATGTATAATTTGCCTCTGTAAATTCTGTGCTACCATTTCCGTTTGTAGCTTTTGTTGAATTTGCTACTACAGTTACTCTTGTAGGAGTTACTTCCACTTCTTCACCAGCTTCATTTTCCATTTTTAATTCTGGCATTGTAACTTCTAGTCTTGTTTTCGCTACAGGTAATGTATTATCTTTTATACCAGTTTTAACTACTGCTTGTAATAGCACTCCCTTTTCTTCAGTCATTTCATATAATTTTATTTTATTCAAATTTCCACTTAAATTTAGCTCTGCTTCACCTTGCCAAATTAACTCATTATTAATTTCTTTTTCAACTGAATTTTCTTTTCCATTTTTATCTATATATGTACCTGTAAAGGTTACTTTGCTTGCTTTTGAGAAGAAATCAGTTTCAATTTCTTCACCATTTTTCATAACAACTGGAACTTCTATAATAGTTGAGTTAGAACTATTATTTATTTGTTTTAATTTAATTTCAGTTTTGCTACTACTTTGTATATTGCTATTTTCTATTTTTTCTGTATCTATTTCAAAATTTGCATTAGAAAACTGAACTACTGTGTTTTTCAAGTAGCCCACATTTTTCACTTTAATTTCAAGATACATTTTAGCTTCTTTACCAATTTCAAATGTCTTGCTATGCTCTCCTCCACCAAAATAGCTATTAAATTCAATATTTGAATTATTAGTCCTACTATTTTGTGTGCTCAGACTTTCACTTGCTGCTATAGCCACATTTCCTAATGTTATCAAATAAGTTCCCAACATTGTTAGTGTTAAAATTATTGCTGTTATTTTTCTTTTTAGCATTATAGTAACCTCCTAATTTTTTAACATATTTTTATTTTTTATGTACACTTTCATACATAATATATTATACGACTTTTTTGCCCATTTTTCAATGCTTTTATAGTTTTTTTTACTATTTTCCATATATTTCATGTGTATTTTCATTACGGATGCTTGTGTTTTAATGTCAAATATTAAGTTTTTATTACAAATTCGTAATATTGTTACATTTAAACTTTAAAATAACTTTTTTACGAATTATGTTTACAATTAAAATAATTGTCACATTTTTTATAAAACCGAATATATTATATAAGAATAAAAAAGGAGTGGATTTTATGGGACAAATGAACAATATGGATATGGGAAAGCTAATGGAAATGCTTTCTCAAATGGATAAAAAGCAAATAGAACAAGGGTTAGCAAAGGCAAGCCAGATACTAAGTGCTGAAGATAAGAATAAAATTATTAATATGTTAAATAAAAATCAAAAATAAAATACTAAGGGGGTTACTATATTATGAGTGATGATATTTCAGAAATGATGCAAAAAATGAGCGAAATGCTTAAAAATAATGAAATACCTGATAATGTAAAATCTATTATTAATAATTTATCTTCCAAAAGTTCTGAAGCAAATACTTCCTCAGAAAATGGTAATTCTTTTAATAAAAATTCAACTAGCGAAAATAGTAATTCGGATTTTCCAGACATTGACTTAAACACTATGCTAAAAATGAAATCTATTATTGATTCAATGAACAAACAGCAAAATGACCCAAGAGCTAATCTTTTAAGGTCTTTGAAACCATATTTAAAACCAAGCAGAAAAGAAAAAGTAGAACAATATATAAAATTATTTAGCATGGGTAAAGTATTTGAAACATTAAATCCATTAGGTGGTGAAAATAAAAATGATGTATAATTATCCATTTTTTAGTTTTCCTCACCTAAGAAGATACCCAAATCAATACGTACCACGCACTCCATATATAAAACCTAATATAAAAAAAGAAGAACCTAAAATTCAGAAAGAAAAAAAGACAAAGGAAGCTTCTTACGGAAACAATGCTTTTCGGCTTTAGCTTTTTAAATAATTTTTTAAATCAAAAAGATAGAGGTGCAGATGAAGAGTATTTTGAATTATTTGGACTTAAATTATACTATGATGACATTTTACTAATAGGACTTATTTTCTTTTTATACAAGGAAGACGTAAAAGACCAATACCTATTCTTCGCATTAATATTATTATTACTAAGTTAACGGGTGCCTTTAGGCACCCGTTAATTTAGTCTAACATAACTGTATCATCTTTTATGTACGCATAAGTCTTTAACTCTTCCTTGACCTCTGCCCTTTCTATTTCCTTTACAATGTTTGCTATACGAATTTGTGGCGATTCTATAGAAGCTGCAGCAATTATTGCTTCTTTATTTCCCTTTGCTCCTGCATGTGCCATACCTCTTAAAATACCAAGTACAACAATGTTCTCACCTGCTAACACTTCTGCACCTGCATTTACATCACCTAAAATTACTAAGCTACCTTCATATTCAATTTTTTGCCCAGAACGTAATGAACCCCTATGAAATTGAGTTTCTGAAGTTGCTATATCCTTATTAAATGTCTTTTTAATTCCATGTAAGCCTAAAATTCTTGGGCTATCAAATTCTATCTCTACTTGTATTGTCCCTTGTATAACTTCTTTTATTTGGTCCATTTCATCATTTTTAATTATTTTGCCTGTAATTAAAATAGGTGTTGTATCATTTTTATACAATTTTTTTAATTCTGGAAGTTTCTTTTTTAAATCCTTTAATATTTCTTCTTGCGTAGCCTCTTCATTAATTTTAATCATTACACTGTCTTTTTTTGTTTGAATAGTAATACAATTTTTCATTTTTTATACTTCCTTTCTTAGTTATTTGTTTGTGTACTTGGTATTGCAGTTGTATCTTCATTTAATTTTTTTGAATTCATCCCAAAGTATTTTTGTATAATTTCTTTACCTGAAGTTGCTACATTTCCACCTGCTCCTGCATTTTCTATAACAACTACCACTGCTATTTCCGGGTCTTCATATGGTGCAAACCCTGCAAACCAGCCATTCACCTCATCATCAATACCAGTTTCTGCAGAACCAGTTTTTCCTCCAATATCCATACCTAAATCGTGGAAAACATAGTATGCTGTACCACCAGACTCGCTCGTAACCCCTTTCATACCTTTTCTTATGGCATCAAAAGTTTCCTCTTTAATATTTAAGTCTGGTACATTTGCGCTATCATCAATTCCTAATTTTTCATTTACTTTTTGCTCTATTTCTTCTTTTGATACTGTATTTCCATTTGCATCTGTTACAGATTTTATGATTGATACATCAATTGCTTTTCCGCCATTTGCGATTAGACTTATATATCTTGCTATTTGAATTGGAGTATAGCTATTATAGCTTTGACCTATTGCAGATGATAATGTTTCACCTAGTTGCCACTCTTCCCCTGTTTGCTCTTTTTTATATTCTTTTGTTGCTACAATTCCAGGTGATTCTCCAGATAATTCTATTCCAGTTTTTTTGCCCAATCCATATTTATATGCATAATCTGCAATTGTGTCAATTCCTAATCTATATCCCGCTTCATAAAAATAGTAATTGCATGAATATTTAATTGCTTCTATTATATTGATGTTTCCGTGCCCATAATGCCTATCTGTATAAATCCAGCAAACTGGATGATGTCCCAATGGATATGGTCCATTATCATTTACCAATGTTGAAGTTGTGAATTTGCCCGTTTCAAGAGCAGCTGTTGCAACAACCATTTTAAAAGTAGAGCCTGGTGCATATGTGCTTGAAATTGCCCTATTATACAAATTGCTACCTTTTTCATATTCTTTTAGCTTTGCTTCACTAATTCCTTCAAAAAATAATTCTGGTTCATAAGTTGGATAACTTGCTAATGCCAAAACCTCGCCAGTTTTTATATTCATTACTACAGCAGCCCCTGCTTTACAATCATATTTTGTGTTATCATATGCTCCGCTTGCAATTTCTTTTATATTTTTTTCAAGTGCACTTTCCACTTCTTTTTGCAAATTAGCATCAATTGTTAAAGCAACATTATCACCTGCTATGGCATCTTGTGCTATTGCTTCTTCTGTTATAGTTCCATCAACTGCCATATCAATTTGCTTCACACCATCTTGCCCTTTTAAATATTCCTCTAATGTATACTGAATTCCAGACCTTCCTATTACATCATTCATTTTGTATGTTTCTTTGTTCTCGTTATATTCTTGCTCATTAATGCTTCCAACATAACCTAGCAGATGTGCTGCCAGACTTCCATATGGATATTCAATAACTGGACTTGTTTCTATTGAAGTTCCTGGGAATTTGTCGCTTTGCTCTTTAATTTGATTTGCGCTTTTCCTACTTATATTTTTAGAAATTGTAATTGATTTAATATTGCTAAATCCACCAATTATAGCCTCATAGCGTACAGTCATTATTTTTAAAGCATCTTCATTACTATCAGTATTAATTTCATATCTTTCCTTTAAGATATTAAAAGCTTGCTCTGCTGTAGCATTTTCGTTAATTTCATTATTTATCTTCCATTCTTTTTGTTCTTCTTCATTTTCCTGTTCAAATTCTATTGGATTTATTTTTAAAGGTAAATTATCTATATACTTGTCCTTATTTTTTTCTAGTAAATTAATTAAATTTAGAATTGTATTATTTAATGTTTGATTATCTATCTTAGTTTTGAATAGCTCTAAACTAAATCCCATCTCTGTAGTTACCAGTTTATTTCCACTGCTATCTGTAATATCCCCTCTTGCTGCTTTTATGGCGGATTCTCTTGTTAGCCTTGTATTTGAAGTTTCTAAATATTCTTTTCCATGAATGACTTGGAGATTAAATAATTGTGCAAGCAAAATAATACCCACTATAATAACAATAATGGAAAGTATGTTATACCTTATTTTTCCTCCATGACTTTCTCTTGCTCGCATTTATTCCTCCAAACTTTAAAAATATCTAGTAAGTACTTCTTTTTTCTTAAATAAGCTTTCTACGTAATTTCCAGATTTTTGAATAATTGGATATAATATAATTACAAGTGCAATATTGAAAATAATTTCTAATGCTAATATCTTTAAAAATGGCAATATTTCAATTATAGCCCCCCACCTTATAATCTGAAAGAAATAAGAACCAATTTCATAAAAAGCTGTACTTCCTATTACCATTAAAATTATAGTAACCCTACTATCTTTTGAAAAATTTTTGTCTAAATATTCACCTATTAATCCAACAATCCCAAGCATTATGCCAGAAATTCCAACTGCTTTACCCAGCATTAAATCTAAGTAAATACCAAATATCAAGCCAAATACAAAACCTAATTTTCTGCCTATAAAAAGCCCTATGAATAGCACTAATACTATAAACAGATTAGGCATTACTCCAGATATGGTGAACCACGTAAAAAAATTTGCTTGCAAAAAATATATAATAAAAAATGTCAAAATTAGACATATAATTGTAAGAAATTTTTTCAAACTTTCACCCACCTTCTCTGCTCACTTTTCACATCTTATCAGTCAATTATTACCAATACCGTCTCGATTTTTTTAAAGTCAACTGCTGTTTCTACATATGCATATCTATCTGTAATATTCTTTGTATTTACAATTTCTTTAATTGTTCCAATTGTAATTCCCTTTGGGTATATACCACCAATTCCAGAAGTCTCAACCCTATCATTTTCAAGAACTTTAGCTTCTGTTGGTATATATGTAGCCTTTAGTGTAGAGGCTTTTTCCAATGTACCTGTAACTATTATTGCATCATCGGAAGTACTCATTGTTGCACTTACAGAACTTGCAGTATCTATAATAGTTTGAACCTTTGCTGTAGTTTGCGTAGTAGAAATCACATGCCCTACTAGCCCTTGGTCTGCAATAACTGTCATATCAGGCTTAACCCCATCTTTTTCACCAATATTTATCACAATGGTATTATTATAATTTGTAATATCTTTGTTAATAACATATGCTGGGATTGTCTCATATTCATTATATTTATCTTTTAAATTCACATATTCTTTTAATGTTTCATTTTCTGCTTTTAATATTTCAAGTTCTCTTAATGATTGCTCAAGCTGACTATTTTTCGTCTTAAGTTCCTCATTTTCCTTCTGTAAATTGCTGATATCATCAAAAAAACTATTATTTCCTTCCACCTTATTTTTTAAATATGTTAGCCCATTTTGAATTGGCATTACAAGGCTATTAAAGGCATTTTCTATATAGGACATATTTTTAACATCTATATTAGATAAAATAACTACTAAAATTAAAATAATAATAGTTATAATAATCCCAATAATTCCTGTTTTTTTGTTTCGGTACATTAAAATTCTCCCTTTTTAATTTATCTCCTTCTAGAGTTTATTAAAACATCCCTTAATTTTTCCAAATCTTCCAATGTTTTTTCTGCACCCCTTGCTACGCACTCTAGTGGATTTTCAGCAATATATACCGGCATTTCAGTCTCCTGTGCTAGCAATGTATCAATTCCTTGAATTAGTGCCCCACCTCCAGATAAAACAATTCCTCTTTCCATGATATCAGAGGCAAGCTCTGGTGGCGTTTTTTCTAAAGTTTGCTTAACAATATCTACAATCTTTTGAACGGATTCGTTCATTGCCATGTACACTTGTGTAGAAGTTATTGTTAATGTTTGTGGGTATCCAGTAAGTAAATCCCTACCACTAATTTGCATACTAGTTTCTGTTACTGGCAAAATTGCACAACCTATTTGCTTTTTTATTTGCTCTGCAGTAGTTTCACCTATGGCAAGGTTCATTTCCCTTTTTACATAGTTTATGATGTCTTCATCAATTTCATCACCTGCTATTCTTAAAGAATTACTTACAACAATTCCACCTAGTGAAATAACAGCAACTTCTGTAGTTCCACCACCAATATCAACTATTATATTTCCACTTGGTTCAGAAACCTCTAAATTTGCACCTATTGCAGCTGCCATTGGTTCTTCTATTAAATACACCTCTTTAGCTCCTGCTTGCATCACAGATTCTTCCACAGCCCTTTCTTCAACCTCTGTAATTCCAGATGGCACACCAACCACAACTCTAGGCTTACCTGCATTATACCTTTGGCAAACCCTCTGTAGCATACTTTTAAGCATTATTTGAGTTGCAGTATAATCTGCAATTACACCATCTTGTAATGGTCTAATAGCCTTTATATCTTTAGGTGTTCTTCCTAGCATTTCCTTTGCTTCTGAGCCAGTTGCCAAAATTCCACCTGTTTTTTTGTCAATTGCAACAACAGAAGGTTCATTTAACACAATACCTTTTCCTTTAAGTGTTATAATAATATTTGCTGTTCCTAAATCCACACCAATATCTTTTGTATTAAAACCTAAAAACCCCATTTTAAAAATTCCTTTCCTCGTACTTATACCTCTAACTTCTAGAATATAAACACGATTTAATACTTGTATATTGATTATACCCAATTACAATATGATCTAGTAATAAAACTCCTAAAATTTCAGCTGCTTTTTCTAACCTCTTTGTAAAAGTAATATCTTCAATGCTTGGCTTTGCATCCCCACTTGGATGATTATGAATAACAATAATTTTAGGTGCACCAATTTTTACTGCTTCCATTAATATATCTTTTGTATTTACTTGTACCGAGCTAGTTCCTCCTTGTGATATATTTTGTATTTTAAGGATAACATTTTGAGAATTCATAATTACTACTTTCACTATTTCCCTTTTTTCTGTTTTTAATTCATCCATAAATAAATTTGCAATATCTTCTGGTGTTTTAATTTTTATTTTTATTTCTTTAATTGGTTTTGAAATACGCTTTGCCAATTCACAAGTAGCTTTTAATTGAATAGCTTTCACCTTTCCTATTCCTTTAATTTTCATAAACTCCTCTATTGACAACTCCTGCAAAAACTTTAAATTATCTTCTTTGCAATTTTTACTTTTACCTAGTGAAAGTATTTTTTGTGCCAGAGTAACTGAACTTTCATCCTTTGTTCCACTCTTAATAATTATCGCTAGTAACTCTGCATTAGATAATGTATTTGCACCATACATTTCTAGTTTTTCGTAAGGTCTTTCTGAAATAGGGAGTTCTTTCATTTTAACTGACATAAAAATCAATCCTTTCTATTTAAAATTGCCCCCTATTAAATTTTTGAATTAAATATATAAGATAGTTAAATTTTCTTATAAACAAATATTGCTAAAACAATTCCTAATATACTTGCTATATTTATTTTAAACATTAATGCAAATGTAACTTTAATTACATTTAAATCTAGTTCTATTGGTGAGGTTAATCCAAATTCTTCTCCATATGATAGCCATGATAAAAAGCTAACATTTGAAGCTAATTCACCAAGTAATCCCCCTACCACTATTCCAGATAATATAAATAAAATTAAAATCCATATACTTTTTTCTCTAACTGCCATCTTTAGTTCCTCCTCCAAAATTCTTATCTAAATACTCTTTGTAAATTTTTAATTCAAATTTCTAGTTTCTATCTTACATTAATTTTTTATTAAAGTAAATAGTTTTTTATTAATTTTAAGATAAAAAAGCACATAAATACAAGTATGATACCATCATTTTTATAAAATTACTACAATTATATAATGAGATTTTAAATTATGTAATGATATAAAATTTAATTTTATATTTATTTTTTCAAAACTATTCACTTTTTATTTTAATTGTGCTATATTATGAATACAAAATCTACAATTTTCCATAAATTGTTGGTTTCATTTATTAATAAAAAGTAGTATAATATTAGTATCATAGGAAAATATATGGAGGCATTTTAATGAAATTTGAAAAGCTAAGCGAAAACAAAATAAGAATTACCCTTACAATTCAAGATTTAGCAGAAAAAGAAATTGACTTTCACGTTTTTATGTCTAATTCAATTGAATCACAGGATATTTTGCTAGATATGCTTGAACAAGCAAAAAAGGAAACAGGCTTTGACCCAGAAAATTATAATTTAAAAATTGAAGCTTTGGCTATGGCAGATAAGAGTTTTATTTTTACTATAACAAAAGATATTCCCGAAGAAAAAACAAAAGCCCCAAAGAAAAAATTTGTTGTAAAAAGAAAAACTTTAAGTCCATCATCAACTCAAGCAATTTATTCATTTAATAGTTTTGATGACTATTGCAATTTTCTTCAATTTTTAAAAGATAGTAATTTATTTTATGATGTTAAAGAAATAGCAGATTCAGTTACACTTTATGAATATAAAGAAAAATATTATTTATTATTAGATTTAATACATAGCGATATTGTTAGCAAATTAAAATTTTATGCAACTATTACAGAATTTGCTAAATATATAACAAATTCAAAACTATTTGCTTGTAAATTAAAAGAATTCGGAACATTAATAATGAAAAATAATGCCTTACAAATAGGGCTAAAACATTTTGTTACAAACTAGAAGTTAGATTGTCAATAATTGAAGATTTAATTGTAAAAATAATCATTTGTAAATGACAAAAGAGTATTTATCATTTTAGATAAATACTCTTTTGTCTAATTTCTAACTTCTAGTCTAGTACAAATAATTTTGTGGGTTTTGTAAAACCCCATTAACTCTTATTTCTAAATGTAAATGTGGTCCTGTAGAATTTCCTGTTGAACCAACTTTTCCAATTACTTGACCTTGTGATACTTTTTGACCCTTTTTAGCTATTAATTGGCTACAATGAGCATAAACAGTTTGAACTCCATTACCATGTGAAATTATAATCATATAACCATATGAATTATTCCATCCTGCACTTGCTACCGTTCCACCTGCAGCAGCCTTAATAGGTGTACCCGTAGGTGCTGATATATCAAGTCCTCTATGACCTGATGGACTTGTACTTCCTCTACTTCCAAAACGGCAAGTTATTATTCCAGATATTGGTTTTATCAAACTAATACCAAGATTTACTTTTTTTGTAGATGAACCAGTTACATTACCAGAAGAAATAGAAGCAACATATGTTACTTTTGGTTTTGGTGCCTCATATAGTTTTGATACACATTTTTCAACAGAAGTAAATTCCTTAGTTGTTGTATCATATTTTTCTACAATGCCAATTTCATTTTTATTTTGGCTATTTTTCTTTTTAAGTTCTGCCACTACCTTTTCTGCTTCATCAAAAGTTTCTACATATACTTTTTCCTTTTTATCATCTGTAATAGCATAGTATTTATAGTATTTAGTACCATTTTCAGTTACTTTTGCATATATTTCATCATCATTTGGTGTAATATCCTTTTTTAATAAGCAAAGTGTATAATCTGGTACACTATCAATTTGCGCAAAAGCAATTCCTTCTTCTGTTTCACCTTCCATGTATGCATTAATTCTTGTTTGTAATTCAGCCTTATTTTCTGTATACCCAATAACCTCACCATTTAATGATACTGCATATGTAGGCTTATAAAATACTGCTACTGCAGTAATAATTAAAAATAAAGAAATAAGGACTAAAAAGATATATTTAATTGTTGTTCTAAAGTACATTGCGCACTTTTTTAAGGTTTTAATTTTAAACAACTCCTTACCTTTTTTAATTTACTATATTATTTTATATCAAATAAAAAAAATAAGCAAGAGTTTTTAAAATATTCTTGCTTATTTTTTAGCAGTCCTCATTTCCATATCTTCTTTCAATTTTCCAGTATTTTCAGATTGTGTATATCTCAGTGTAGTTCCCCCTTTACAGTTGCATCACTCTATCTTTACAATCTCCCCTGTCCCTAGGCAAGACAAAAGTGGTAGATTGGAGACTGCCCTAATTAAGACATTAGCAGATGCGTCCCTCAGTCACCCTAAATAGGGTGACTGGGACCCGTCCCCAACACTACTTCTCTAATTCTGTTTTTACAGTTTGTATTTCTGTAATTGTTGCTTTTTGTGCCGGTTGATAATATCCTTTTGTTTGTGCAACTTTAAATAATTCGTATTGAAAACTTTCGTCATTATTTCTTATTTGTTGCAAAGTTTGTCTTAATTGCATATTTTCTGCTTCTGAAATTGCAGTTTGATATGCTGTTAAATCAGATTTAACATTGCTTAAAATATCATTTACCATTGTTTTCTCGTCCATGGTATACCTCCTTTTAATTATTTAAAAATGATAATAATTTTTGTTTTGTATTAAGTGCATCTTGTGCAGATTTTGCAAACATTTGCTTAATTTGTGGGTCAACCGCCTGTGAAGAAAATGTATTTAGCTTTTGGTATGCAGTCTCATGTGCTCCTATTAAATGTCTTAAATGTTGTAATTCTAATTGATTTAAATTTGGCATAATTATCCTTCCTTTCTTTCAAATAATCTAATAACATTATTATCAATTTGTATTTTTTTATACAAAAAAATGCAAACAAAAATATTTGCATTTTTTAAGTAATTTATTCTATTATTTCTAATCCTGCGAATTTTGCCATTAGCCTTTTATGCCCTGCTTTATCAAATTGTATATCTAATTTGTAATCTTCGCCTTCTTCTTCCATTTTTTGTATTGTGCCTTCTCCAAATTTTTTGTGGTATATTCTCATTCCTTCTTTGTATTTGCTAACATCTACTTTACTTGCACTTTGTTTTTGTTTTAAAGAATTTAAAAAGCTTTCTGCAGTTCTGTAATTATATGTATTTGTTTTTATTTTGCTTGTTTCTTGCTCAGATTTATATGTTTTAACTTTTCCGAAATTTGAAGCTTTTCCATATTCCCAATTGTATTGCATATCATTAAATTTTTCTTCCTCATCATTGTTCGCAATTCCATCTAATAAATTATCCGGAATTTCTTTAACAAATCTAGAGATTGCGTTATAGCTTGTGGATCCAAAAATTGTTCTATGCTTTGCACATGTTAGGTATAAAAATTGTTTTGCTCTTGTAATTCCTACATAGAATAAACGCCTTTCTTCTTCCAATTCTTTTGGTTCTCCAATTGATTTATAGCCTGGGAAAATTCCCTCTTCCATGCCTACTAAAAATATAACTGGAAACTCTAAACCTTTTGCACTATGTAATGTCATAAGTGTTACAGAATTATCTTCATCTTGCATTTCATCTATATCGCTTGATAATGTAATGCTCTCCAAAAATTCTGACAAGCTATTTTCTGCTGATTCTTCTTCAAATTCAATTGCAACTGTCAAAAATTCGTCTATATTTTGTATTCTTGTTTCCGCTTCTACTGTATTTTCTAATTCCAAGCTTTTAGAATATCCTGATTTTTGTAATACTTCTGTTATTAATTCAGATATACTTAATTCATCTTTTTCGGCTCTAAATTCCTCTATTAGGTTTATAAACTCATCTGCATTTGCTTTAATTCTATTTAGCCCATATTCTTCTGCATGTTTTATAATTTCATATGAAGATAGCCCAGTTTGGTCAGAAATTTTTTGCACATTATCCAAGCTTGTTTTACCAATTCCACGTTTTGGCTCATTTATAATTCTTCTTAATGATATATTATCAGATGGATTTTGTATTAATCTTAAATATGCTATAACATCTTTAATTTCTTTTCTTTCATAGAATTTTAGGCCACCAACAATTTTATATGGTATGTTTTCCCTTCTTAAAATATCCTCTATTGCCCTTGATTGTGCGTTCATGCGGTATAATATAGCAAAATCATTTGGTTTTAAATATTCTTCTGTTTTTAAATGTTCTATTTGCTCTACTATATAATTTGCCTCATCATATTCATCCTCAGCCTGGTATAAGCATGGCAAGCTTCCTTCTTCGTTTTCTGTCCACAATTTTTTCTCATATTTATTTTCATTATGCTTAATTACTGCATTTGCAGCCTTTAATATATTGCCTGTGCAACGGTAATTTTGCTCTAGCTTTATAATTCTAGTACCAGGAAAGTCCTTTTCAAAATTTAAAATATTTGAAATGTCTGCCCCTCTAAAACTATATATTCCTTGGTCATTATCACCAACTACAGTTATATTTCCATAACGTGAAGCTAAAATTGTAACTAGTGTAAATTGTGCTTTATTTGTATCTTGGTACTCATCCACTAAAACATAATGAAATTTATCTGTGTAATATTGCAAAACATCTGCATTACTTGATAAGATTTCAATTGCATAATTTATAATATCATCAAAATCAACCGCGTTATTTTCTTTTAGCCTTTTTTGGTATAATTCATATACTTGTCCTATTTTTTCTTTACGGTAATCTCCTGAATATTTTGCCTGATATGCACTTGGTGTTAACATCTCGTTTTTTGCATTACTAATTTCGGCTAAAACGCTTCTATCCGTAAATAATTTGTCATCCATATTTAATGTTTTTAGGCACTCTTTTACAACGGTTCTTTGGTCAGATGTATCAAAAATTAAAAATGAAGTGTCAAAACCAATTCTATCTATAAATCTTCTTAAAATTTTCACGCAAATAGAGTGAAATGTGCCCATCCACATTTCACCTGCTGCATCTCCAATTAAGTTTTCAATTCTTTGCTTCATTTCTGTTGCAGCTTTATTTGTAAATGTAATTGCTAGTATATTCCATGGCTTTACATTTTTTTCTGATATTAAATATGCTATTTTGTGTGTTAACACTTTTGTTTTTCCAGAACCAGCACCAGCTATTACCAAGCATGGTCCTTCGGTACTTAGTACCGCTTCTTTTTGTTTATCATTTAATCCATCTATTAAATTTTGCATTATTTTTTCCTCTTTTCGTTTGTTGATAATACTTTTTTTCTTCTCTTATTTTTCGCATTTATTTCTATTAGTTTTCCAAATGTTTTTTATCATGCTTTTTCAATTTTATTTTTTCTAAATCATCAAATTCATTAAAATTAATTTCTTTTTCTTTATTATATTTTATTCTGTTAATAATCATTTTTTTATTATAGCATATCAGAATTTATTTTTCTACTATTTTACGTCTTAATTTTTATTATGCGATACTCATTGCAAAAAATCCAATTAATAATCCTGTTATATTACCTATAGCAGTTATTCTTCCATGGTACAAACTATTAGCTTCTGGGATGAGTTCACCAGAGACAATATATATCATAGCACCACCTGCAAATGCTAAACACATGGCTATAACACTTTGTGAAATTCCACCAACCAATGCTCCAAAAAGTGCTCCAATTCCTGTACTTACTCCAGATAGAATAACATAAAAAATCACTTTGGATGTTTTCATACCACCATTTTTCATTGGCACTGCCATGGATATTCCTTCTGGTTAATTCTAAAGTAGACAGTTATTCGAATTTTTTTGAATAACTGAATCTTGTCTTACTTTTCTTAAAGTTTTCCTTTTTGAACTATTCAAATTTTTCGAATAGTTCAATATTATTTAACTTTTTAAAATTAAATAATAAATCCACCTGTTTATCCTGATGTATTTCTATTCTGTTAATAAGTACTCTCATTATTTCTGGAGTAGGTCTTTCAAGCTTTAGAAATTCTTTTATAAGTTTCTCTATCTCGTTGTCATTATCATCGGTGCATTCCTCTGCTTCTTTTTTTAATTCTGTGTACTCTATTTTTTTATCCCTTTCAGCATTTTTCAATTTCTTGAAAAGTCTTTCATACATTTCTTCACTAAGTTTGTTATTTAGTTTATCAATATACATCTTATCAATATTATTATTTATGATTTCAATTTCTTTTTCTATTTTGTTAAGTATTTTTTTGTAATCATATTTCGTCTTACTATTTTTAATATTTAACATAATCTTTTTATTGTCAATTTCAGCAAATAATTTTCTTATATAATCAATTATCTCTTTTTCTAATCGTTCATAACTAAAGCCGTGAGATGTACATAAATTCAGTTTAGAATTTCTACGATAATTATTACATATCATATCATAGTGACCATCTTTTCTGCTTCTCACTCCAATTTTGTGTTTACATTCATAACATATCAGCAAACCATCTAATAAAAAGTGATTTTTCTTTTCGTTTCTATCATATTTCTGTACTATACCCATTTTTTGCACTCTATCAAAAATATTTTTATCAATAATTGGTTCGTGGGTATTTTCTACTATTTGCCATTGTTCTTTTGGATTTGCTCGAAGTTTCCTGTTTTTATAGCTTATCCTACTCCTTTTGTTCTGAATTGTAACTCCAATATATGCTTTATTTTGCAATATAAGTTTTACAGTTTTATTTTCCCAAAATGTTGCCTTATTATACCTAATTTGGTTAGCAGTTGGAATATTATTGTTATTTAGATAATCTCTTATTACACCTATATTATTTCCAGCTAATGCCATATTAAAAATAGTTCTAACAGTTTTTGCTTCTTCATTGCAAATAACTAAATGGTTTTTATCTTTTTGGTCTTTCATATATCCCAAAGGAGTTTTACCTCCTACCCACTTTCCTTGCTTTTGCATAGTATGTAGAGCTGTTTTTATTTTTTTAGATAAATCTTTTGAATACATATCATTTAATATTGATTTAAAAGGTGCAATATCATTGTTCCCATTATTTGTAGCAAAAGTATCTATATTATCTGTTACAGAAACATATCTAACATTATTTTCTGGGAACCACTTTTCTATATATTCTCCAGTCTCTATGTAATCACGACCAAGACGAGATAAATCCTTTGTTACAACCATATTTACCTTGTCTAATTCTATGTCTTTAATCATTCGCTTAAAATCTGGTCTATTAAAATTTGTTCCTGTATATCCAGGGTCTATGTAAATATCTACAAGTTCATATTCCCATCCTAATTTCTCTACATATTCTGTTAATAATGCTTTTTGATTTATTATACTTTCGCTTTCATCATATCCTTTATCCATATCTTCTTTTGATAACCTAATGTAGATTGCGACCTTGTATATTGTTCTCTTTATTTTTCCAAGCATTTATCCTCCTTACCATGCTTGATAAAAACAATTTGAATTCAATTTTAATTATATCTATTTTTTCATTTAATATAATGTTCAAGTTACTTATTTTCTACATTATTTTGTACTAACTATTCTGAATTCAAATTTTAGGTTTCTTTATAGAATCTTATTTTTCTTAATAGTGGAATATTTTTCTATCTGACTAATTAAGAAGTAAGATATTATTTTTTCTAACTCATCACCTTTTTCATCAAACTGCACATTAATTTTAAATAAATCGCTCATCTTTCCTCCTGTGATTCTAAATGATTTATTCAATATATATGCTTAATAAATTCTATTATTCTGGCTTTAAACATATATATTGTTAATGTGAAGAGTTAAAATTTGAAGGACACATAACTATACTTTCATTTTATTTTAATAAGCATATAAACCACCTCTCCTTCTTTATTTATATTGGCAAATTTTAAAATCCCTCTATTATATATACATTGGTTTACTTTAAATTTTTCTACCCTAATTTTTAAATTTCTTTAAAAAATTTATTTTTATACAATGTCTATATACCGTTGACTCAAAAATCCCAACTTAATTTCGAAATAATTTTACTTTGCCTCCTATTATATATACTTACATTTTTACAAGAAGAACCGACCATATTATTAATTTTTCATAAATTTTTCACTAAATGGAACTTGGGTAGGAATATGATAGCTTACGCTCTCACACACCTACCCTCTTTAGTTAAATTTGTCCTAAAAATCGCCATAATAC
>CALXUZ010000002.1 GCA_944391825.1 uncultured Clostridia bacterium
TTTTACCATGAAGGGGTGACATTTCTAAAAAAAAAATTTATACTTTATGGGGTGACATTATCACAAATTAATCACAATTTTTATCAATATTTCCTTTACTTTTGGCTCATTTCAGGGTATAATAAATACTGTGAGCTGAAAAAGTAAAGAGGAAATAAAAATGGAGCAAAAAATAGTAGCATTTTGCACATTGGGTTGTAAAGTAAACCAATATGAAACAAATGCAATGATGCAAAAATTCATACAAGCAAACTACAAAATAGTTGAATTTGCTGAAAAGGCAGATATTTATATAATAAATACATGTACAGTAACCAATATGGCAGATAAAAAATCGAGGCAGATGATTAGGAAAGTTAAAGAAATAAATCCTGCCTCTATTTTGGTTGCAGTTCGGATGCTATGCCCAAGTCGCTAAAGAGAAATTACAACAAATACCAGAAATTGACTTGATTTTAGGAGTAAATGAAAAAAATAAAATAGTAGAATATGTGGAAGAATTACAAGCAAAAAGGGAAAAAGTAGTACAAGTTTCAAAAATAGAAGAACAAAAGGAATTTGAAGAATTTGGGATGATAACATATACGGAAAAAACAAGGGCAGTAATCAAAATTCAAGATGGATGCAATCAATTTTGTTCTTATTGTATTATTCCATATGCTAGAGGACGTATAAGAAGCAGAACTCCTGAAATGGTAATAAAAGAAATTATGCAAATTGCTCAAAATGGAATAAAAGAAGTTGTATTAACAGGAATTCACCTTGCATCATATGGAAAAGATTTTGAAGGCGATTTGAAAGGAGTTTACTTGATTGATCTATTAGAAAAAATACAAAAAATTGATGGAATTGAAAGAATACGCCTGGGTTCACTAGAGCCTACTTTAATTACAAAAGAATTTGTGGATAGACTTTCTAAACTTTCAAAAATATGTGACCAGTTCCATTTATCTTTGCAAAGTGGTTGTAATGAAACCTTAAAAAGGATGAACAGAAAATATACAATAGAAGAATTTGAAAGTGGAGTAAATCTACTAAGAAATGCTTTTCCAAATGTACATTTAACTACAGATATTATTGTGGGTTTCCCTGGTGAAACTGAAGAAGAATTTAGCAATACATATGAATTTTTGAAAAAAATTAAATTCTATAAAATGCATATTTTTAAATATTCGCCAAGAAATGGAACAGTAGCAAGCAAAATGCCAAATCAAATAGATGGAAATATTAAAGAAGAAAGAAGTAATAAACTAATAGAACTTTCAAATATTAATGAAGAAAATTACAACAAAGAATATATTGGCAAAAATGTGGAAGTACTTTTGGAAGATAGAGAAGGAAAATATATAAAAGGTCATACTACAAATTATATGATGGTAAAAGTAGTGACAAATGAAGAATTGGAAAACACCATACAAAAAATAGCTGTTACTGATATGAAAAATCTAGAATTAATAGGAAATTTGACTTGATTTCTAATTTACCATATTATATAATTTAATTGGCTAAGATAAAATAGAAAGGAACTTTATAATGAAAGCAATTGAAATACGCAATAAATATTTGAATTTTTTTAAGGCACATGGACATAAAATAATTCCAAGTGCACCATTAATTCCGGAAAATGACCCATCTGTATTATTTACAACAGCTGGTATGCAACCACTAGTGCCATATCTTTTAGGTGAAAAACACCCAGAAGGAACAAGAATTACAGATTATCAAAAATGCTTAAGAACAAATGACATTGACGAAGTCGGAGATAATAGGCATCTTACATTTTTCGAGATGCTTGGAAACTGGTCTTTAGGAGACTATTTCAAAGATGAAGCAATTGCAATGTCATATGAATTTTTAACAAAGGAACTACATATTGACCCAAATAAATTATCAGTTACATGTTTTGCAGGTGATGAAGATGCACCAAAAGACATGGTAGCAGCAAATGCATGGAAAAGAGCAGGAATTCCAGAAGATAGGATTTATTTTTATGGAAAAAGTGACAACTGGTGGATAGCAGGTGAAGAAGGACCATGTGGACCAGATACAGAGATGTTTTTAGATACTGGCAAATCAGCATGTGGACCAGATTGCCAGCCATCCTGTGGTTGTGGTAAATATGTGGAAATTTGGAATAATGTGTTTATGGAATACTACAAGTCAAAAGATGGTTCTATTACAAAATTGAAACAACAAAATGTAGATACGGGGCTTGGATTAGAAAGAATGACAATGCTATTACAAGGTAAGGAGACTCCTTTTGACACAGAACTATTTTTACCAGTAATGGAAAAATTAAAGGAATTGGCAAAAGTAGAGTATATTGAAAGTAGAAGAATTGTTGCAGAGCATTTGCGCGCAAGCATGATGATAATAGCAGATGGAGGAAGACCAAGCAACATTGATAGGGGCTATGTATTAAGAAGATTAATAAGAAGGATGACAAGGCACCTAAATAAACTACAAATTAATTTAGATGAACTTGGTGGGCTAGTTGATTTATATGTAGAAACATTAAAAGAACTATATCCAGAGCTAATAGATAAAAAAGAAGTTATTAAAGAGACAATATTAGAAGAAAAAGACAAATTTGTTAAAACTCTAGCAAATGGAGAAAGAGAGTTTGAAAAAGTATCCAAAAAGGCAAAACAAGAAAATAAAAATACTATTGAGGCATATGATATTTTTAAGCTATATGAGACATATGGTTTTCCACCAGAAATCACAGCAGACCTAGCAAAAGAACAAGGCTTTGAAATTGATTTAACAGGTTTTGAAAAATTATTTAAAGAGCATCAAGAAAAATCTAGGATGGGTAGTGAACAGAAATTTAAAGGTGGATTAGCAGAGCAAAATGAACAAACAATAAAATATCACACAGCTACACATTTATTAAATGCAGCACTAAAAGTAGTAGTAAACAAAGATATTCACCAAAAAGGCTCAAATATCACTACAGAAAGGATGAGGTTTGACTTTAGCTGTGACCACAAACTTACAGACGAAGAAAAGCAAAAAGTTGAAGATTTAGTAAATGAGTGGATTAAGCAAGATTTGCCAGTTACAATCCAAACAATGAAAAAAGAAGATGCAGTAAAATCTGGCGCAGAGTGCATGTTTATTGAAAAATATCCAGATGATGTTACAGTATATACAATAGGTGATGTATCAAAAGAAATTTGTGGTGGACCACATGTAAAACACACAGGAGAGCTTGGACATTTTAAAATAAAAAAGGAAGAAGCAAGCTCAGCAGGTGTAAGAAGAATAAAGGCGGTATTGGAATAGCAGTAAGATGTGGAATAAATAAGAAAGGAAATGTAAATATGGAAGATTGTGTATTTTGCAAAATTATTAAAGGAGAAATACCTTCAGAAAAGGTATATGAAGATGAGGACATTTTGGCATTTAATGATATTAACCCAGCAGCACCAATACATGTGCTAATTATACCAAAAAAACATATTAAAAACTTAATGGAATTTAAGCCGGAAGATTATAAATTAATGGAAAAAATATTGGCGACTGTTCAAAAAGTGGCACAAAAAGTAGGAGTAGATGAAAAAGGATTTAGATTAATTTCTAACTGCGGACCAGATTCTGGGCAAGAAGTAATGCATGTTCATTTTCACTTGTTAGCTGGAAGAAAAATGGGACCAAAGATTGTCCACTAAAATTAACGTAATATATAGATAATTTTTAGATAATATGGTATAATAAATATTGTATAATACATATTAAGGAGGGATACAAATGTTTAACGGTAAATATAGCAAAGCCTTGACAGTAATACTAATAATTGCTATTGTTGCAATTATAGGACTTTTAATATATGTTGCAGTAGATTGGTATAGAGCATATACTACAGATGCAGATACAACAGAAGGACTAAATGAGTTTGATGGCTATATAAATAATATAATTTCAAATAATGAAACAAATAATGAAGAAGGAAATGGTACAATATTAGATCCTGAAATCGATGAAAACTCAGTACCTCAAAACACTACAGGTGGAGGAACAACAAATAATAAACCTACATACAAAGGATTTAATATGGTAGGCAAAATAGAAATTCCAAAAATAAATCTTGAATATCCTGTACTAGAAGAAGTAACACCAAAATCAATAGAAGTGTCAGTTGCAGTTCTTTATGGACCAGGCATTAATGAAGTGGGAAATACTGTTATAATAGGGCATAACTATAGAAATGGAACATTTTTCTCAAATAATAACAAATTATCAATAGGTGATAAGATTTATCTGACAGATTTATCTGGTCAAGAGATAACATACACTATTTACAAGAAATATATTACAGGAACTAATGACTTTGATTATGCTGTGAGGGATACAAATGGAAAAAGAGAAATTTCACTATCAACTTGCACTGACGACGGAAGTGAGAGAATAATCATTTGGGCACAAGAAGATTAAAAAAATTCTTGACAAGTCAGAATATATAGTGTAGAATTATATATGCGTGTAAACGCATATGGTGGATGTAGCGTAGTTGGTTAACGCGCCAGTTTGTGGCACTGGAGACCGTGGGTTCGAGTCCCATCTTCCACCCCATACATTGGGCTGTAGCCAAGCGGTAAGGCACATGACTTTGACTCATGCATGCGCTAGTTCGAATCTAGCCAGCCCAACCAACAAAAAAACGTTCTAAATAGCTTGTATCTAAGAATACAGGCTATTTTATTATGATATAATATCCATATCAAAATTCTGGAATTATCCCAGAAGAAGCAAGGAATAATGCCAAAGAGTTGTATGACAAATATTTTTAGAAGCATTACTAAAAAAAGTTAAATACTATTGCTTTTTAACAAAAAGTAATATACAATATATATAATTTAAGAAAACAAGTATAAGGAGAGATACTAATGATAGTAGATGGAAAAGGAAATTTATTTGAAAATAGAAGAAAAGCAAACAGTGATAGAAGAAAAAACACAGTAGATACAACTGGTGGGAGAAGAAAAGGAGAAAGAAGAAAAGACACATCTTCAGAAGGAAAAAATAGAAAAAGATAGGAAAAAACACATATTGCCTATAAAGGCTTTATGTGTTTTTCTGTGTACTAAGAAACCTTTAAACTAGCAACAGCCTCCTCTATTGCCACCACAGCAGCAAATTAAAACAATGATAATTATAATCCAAATGCAGCAATCATCACCAAAGCCACATCCACAGCCTCTATTTTCTGGCATATATTTTCCCTCCCTTCTAAATGTAAACTAATCTAACTAGCAACCACATCCGTTGTTACAACTACAGCCACAATTGTTATTGCCACAGCAGAAAAGTAACAAGAATAGGATTATGAACCATAAAAGTTCTCCGTTATTACAACAACCTCCCATTTTTTATACCTCCCTATAAAATTAAAATTTTTATTCTTTGGGAAAAAGCATTTATAAATGCATTTGATATATAATATTCTCTTTTTAAAAAAGTGTTACAAATTGAGTAATAAGAAATTTTTTATAAAAAACTGTCGAAAAACTATACAAAAAATAAAAGAATAATGATATAATCTAACCTGAAAAAGCAAATGAATTTTAGGAGGAAGAAAATTGGGAAATATAGTATTGTTAGATGATAACACTATTAATAAAATTGCAGCAGGGGAAGTAATAGAAAGACCGGCATCTGTGGTTAAGGAATTAATGGAAAACTCTATTGATGCAGGTGCAACTAGTATAAATATAGAAATAAAAAACGGCGGAATTTCATATATTCGCATAACAGATAATGGAAAAGGAATTGCACCAGATGATATGGAAATAGCATTTGAAAGGCATGCTACTTCTAAAATTAGGCAAGCGGAAGACTTAGAAACTGTAACTTCTATGGGGTTTAGAGGTGAGGCTTTAGCAAGTATTGCAGCGATTAGTAAAATTTCAATGACATCAAAAACTGCTGAAAATGAAATTGGATATAAAATAGAGATTGAAGGCGGGAAAATTATAAATAAAGAGGAGGCAGGTTGCCAAAAGGGAACTACAATAGTTATTACAGATTTATTTTTTAATACACCTGTTAGATATAAATTTCTAAAAAAGGATTTTACAGAAGCGGGATATATTGAAGATGCAGTAACAAGGCTGGCACTTGTTCATCCGGAAGTTGCAATCAAGCTAATAAATACAGGAAAAACGATTATACAAACACCAGGAAATAATGAACCTAAAGCAACAATTTATAGTATTTATGGAAAAGATATTGCAGAAAATATTATGGATGTTGATTATACATATGAAGATATTAGAATTACAGGAGTAATAGGTAAGCCATCAATTGCTCGCTCAAACCGTTCAAATCAATTATTTTTTGTAAATAAAAGATATATAAAAGATAAAACATTAACAAGTGCTGCAGAACAGGCATATAAAGGTATGATAACCATTGGCAAATATGGATTCTTGGTGCTAAACATAGAAATGAACCCTAAAAAAGTGGATGTAAATGTGCACCCAGCAAAATTAGAGGTGCGTTTTGAAGAAGAAAGCAAAGTTTTTAAAGCTATATATCATGCAATAAAAGATACTTTGCTAAAAGGAGACTTGGTAACAGATACAGAAAAGCAAGAAACACAAGTTGTGCCAGAACATACTCAGCTTATTAATACTGAAAATATTTTAGCAGCTAGTGCTAAACCAGTAGAAAATATAGAGTTTAGCAAAGATATTGAAGATAAAAA
Organism: uncultured Clostridia bacterium; assembly: GCA_944391825.1. Lineage (GTDB taxonomy): Bacteria > Bacillota > Clostridia > TANB77 > CAG-508 > CAG-273. The sequence goes on from CALXUZ010000002.1 coordinate 6,710, forward strand.
AGAAAAGGGATTTGGCGGATTATTTAGAAAATTTAAAGAAAGAGAAAGAGAAAAAGAAGAACCAGAAGAAGAAAATAACTATAAAGATAATATGATAGCAGAGATTTACTCTAATAAATTTGCTACAAATGAAAAACCTGAGGTTGTAACACAGGTAAATAATATTAAAGAGTTAGACAACATGGAAACCAAAGTGCTGGATACAAAAGAAGTTAATGAAAAATTGATGGAAGATGTAAAAAAATTAGATGAACTAAAAATAGAACCTCAAACACAGGATTTTGACGAGATGTATATACGCACTTTTGGAAGTATGCCAGTGGAAGCAAAAAAGGATGCTGAAAGGGAAGCAAATAGATTAAAGGAAGAAGAAGAAAAGTACAAATTAAATGATGAGCTAAAAGCTACAGAAAATATTTCGATTTTTTCTGAGGAAGAAAAGCAAGGAATTCCGGACTATAAATTTATTGGAATAGCTTTTTCTACATATATTATCTTAGAACTTGGAAAAGAACTATATATTTTAGACCAGCATGCAGCACATGAAAGAATTTTATATGAAAAAATAAAGAAAAATTATTATAGTGATGATCAAAAAGATTCGCAATTAATGTTATTGCCAGACATTATAAAATTATCGCATAAAGAAATGGATATTGCAAAGGAAAACATGGACATGTTTAGAAAAGCTGGATTTACACTAGAAGAATTTGGTGATGACACAATAAAGTTAAGTGGCGTGCCTAATATATGCTTAGATTTAGATACCAAAGAACTATTTTTGGAAACTCTTGATGAGATAAATACAGTAGCAAGAACTGCAAAACAAGAAAAAGAAGAAAAATTTATTGCAACAGTTGCATGTAAAGCTGCAGTAAAAGCAAATATGGCACTAACAAAGCAAGAAGTAGATAAACTAATGGAACAACTTTTGATACTTCCAAATCCGTTTACATGCCCACACGGAAGACCAACCGCAATAAAAATGACAAAAACAGATATTGAGAAAAAATTCTCAAGAAGATAAATTTAGGAGGGAATATATGTTAGCTTTTATTTATATTTTTATTTTAATATTAAATGCTGTTTCAATATTATTAATGTACCACTTTTTGGGCAAAGAACTAGATAAAAAAACAAAATGGATTTTTATAATCATAGGTACTGCAATTGTTTATATGTTAACAAGCATTATATATTGGCTTGGAACAATGAATATTGACTTAGGTGTTGATAGCAATTTAGGAAAAAATTTACTTGTATTTACATTTGTACCAGTAAATGCGATTATAGCAATGCCATTTTTGGCATCATCATTTAAGTACTTTCAAAATGGTAGGCTTCAATCAAGACCTTTTAGAAATCGTTGTATTTTAGTAGGAGTAATTTTATTAATAGTATTAATAATAGAATTCTTTTATTTTAAAGATATACAAACTGGAATTTTAAGCATATTAAATGCCAATAATTAAATAAAGGGAGAAAAATATGAGCCGAAAACCAAAAGTAATAGTTATTTGTGGACCAACAGCTTCTGGAAAAACAGGATTATCCATAGAACTTGCAAAAAAGATGGATGGTGAAATAATATCATGTGATTCAATGCAAATATATAAGGATATGACAATTGGAACTGCTAAGCCTACTTTGGAAGAAATGCAAGGAATTAAACATTATTTAATTGATTTTGTTTCTCCAGATGAAAGGTATAGTGTGGCAGATTTTAAAGAAGATGCAGAAAATGCAATTAAAGAAGTTTTGGAAAAAGGCAAAGTTCCAATTGTAGTTGGTGGAACTGGATTATATGTTGATGCTCTAGTATATAATATTCAATATCCAGAAATAGAAATAGACCTTGAATATAGAAAAAAACTAGAAGAAAGGGTGGAAAAAGAAGGGGTAGAAAAATTATATTTAGAGGCACAAAAAATAGATAAAGAAGCAATGGAAAAAATTAGTATAAATGACCAAAAACGTATTATGCGTGTTTTGGAAATTTATCATCAAACAGGAAAAACAAAAACAGAACTAGAGGCAGAATCACGTAGCATTGAACCACAATATGATTATTTAATATATGGTATTGATATGAATAGGGAAAATTTATATGACAGGATAAATATGCGTGTTGACATCATGCTAGAGCAGGGACTTATTGAAGAAGTAAAACTATTGCTTGAAAAATATAAGCATTTTCCTACAGCAATGCAGGGCTTAGGGTACAAAGAAGTTGCGGGCTACTTAAAGGGACTTTTGACTAAAGATGAAATGATAGAAATATTAAAAAGAGAAACAAGAAGATATGCAAAGCGACAATTAACATGGTTTAGGAAAAATAAAGAAATTAAATGGATAGATGGATTATTGCCAAAAGATGAAAACATACAGAAGATTTTGGAGGATTATAGTGGGAAAAAAGCATAACAAAAATAAAAAGATTAACATTAAAGTTTTATTAAAAAATAGGAAGCTTTTTTTAGCGTACATTTTAATTGTGGTTGCAGTAATATATTGCTTTTACAAGGTATTTGTGCTAATTCAAAATCCAACAGATACATTTACGGTTGAACAAGGAAAAATTTATCAAGAAGAAGCAAATACAGGGTATATAATTAGAGAAGAAACTGTTGTAAAGGGTTCAAATTATAAAAATGGAATGTCACAAATAAAAACTGAAGGTGAAAGAGTTGCAAAAAATGAGGCTATTTTTAGATATTATTCAAACAATGAAGAAAATCTGGTAAAAAAAATAGCTGAATTAGATGAAAAAATAGATGAAGCTATGAACGGACAGACTGAACTTTTGTCAAGTGATATTAAGTCATTAGAAAAACAAATTGATGAACAAATATTATTACTAAGGGAAGTTAACAGTATTCAAACAATTAAAGAAACTAAAAAAGAACTTAATGATAATATTACAAAAAAAGCTAAAATTGCAGGCGAATTAAGCCCATCAGGTTCGTACTTAAAAAAATTAATTGATGAGCGAAGCGAATATGAGAACAGCTTAAATGAAGGGGCAGAATATTTAACAGCACCAATTAGTGGAGTTGTATCATACAAAGTAGATGGATATGAAGAAATACTATCACCAGATAATTTTAGTAATTTAACAAAAGACACACTTAAAAACATAGATACTAAAACAGGGCAAATAGTTGCAGATAGCAAAGAGAGCGGAAAGATTATTAATAATTTTGAGTGTTATATTGCATGCGTTTTAAATTCCGAGCAAGCAAAAGATGCGGAGGTTGGAGACATAGTAGAACTAAGATTACCAAATAATGCTGAGGTTTCTGCAACTATAGAATACATTTCAAACGAAGATGATGACATTATAATAGTATTTAAGCTAACTGAGCAAGTACAAGAGCTAGTGAGCTACAGGAAAATATCATTTGATATTATATGGTGGAGCTATAGTGGCAAAAAAGTTCCAAATTCTGCAATTGGAACAGAGAAAAAAGGTGATAATGAAATATCGTATGTTGTTAGAACTAGAGCAGGATATCAAGACAAAATTTTAATAAAAATTAAAAAGCAAAATGATAAATATTCAATAGTGGAAAATTATACAAATGCAGAGCTTCAAGAATTGGGCTATTCTGCAGAAGAAATATATGGAAGAAGTACACTTACATTATATGACGAAATATTAAAAAATCCGACATTAAATAATTAGAGAAATATTACAATTATGTTACAAAAATATTAAATTATTATTACAAACGTAAAAACTATTGACAAGAAAGCAAAAAAGTTAGATACTTATTAAGAATAACGAAGGACGAATAAAATTTTAGGAGGGTATAAAATGGCAGGAGCAATTATGGAAAAAGTATGGGGATTATTTGGTATGGACCCAGCAGAGGAGAGAGAGGAAGAAGAAGTAGAAAATTACGATGAAGAAGAAGTTGTGGAAGATGAAGAACAAGAGGAAAGGAAACTATTTGGCAGAAAAAATAATAAAGTTGTTAATATGCCACAAGTACAACAAGTAAAAATGGTTATTTCTCAACCAACTACTTTTGAACAAGCTGCAAATATCTGTGACCTATTAAAACAAAAAAAATCGGTAATTGTTAATCTAGAATATGTGAATAAAGATGTTGCAAGAAGGATTATAGATGTTGTTTCGGGTGCTGTACATGCACTAGATGGACATATACAAAAAATATCTAATTCTATTGTTTTAATTGCACCATTTAATTATGATATTGAAAATGAGATGGCAAGAGATGAAATTAAAAATAAATTATCTGTTTCTTGGCTAAGAAATGGAAATAATCAATAGGAGGAAACCATTATGCTAACACCTTTAGACATTGAAAATAAAAAATTTTCAAAACAAATGATGAATGGTTATAGTGTAGAAGAAGTAGATGATTTCTTAGACGATTTAACAGTGGATTACCAAAAATTATATAAAGAATCTGCAGAAAATAAAAATAAATTAGAAGAATTAACAGAAAGTATATCTAAATATAAAAATATTGAAAGTACATTGCAAAATACATTAATAATGGCACAAACTGCAGCAGATGACATGAAAAATGCTGCAAAAAAAGAAGCTGAGCAGATGATTAGTGAAGCACAAGCTGAAGCGAGAAAATCAATTATAGAATTAGAACAAGAAATAACATTAAAAAGAAAAGAATTAGAAGACCTAGAAAAACAATTTGATGTATACAAGGCGAAAATGGAATCTCTTTTAATATCCCAATTAGAACTATTAAAAGAAGTAAACAAAGATTAAGAATTTTATCAAATATCACTTAACACCAAGCGAAAAAAGAAAACTTTAAAAAATCCTTTACTTTTTTCGTTTGGTGTTATATAATGTATTCGCAATATTACAAATATTTAACAATGTTACAATTGCATTAAGATAATGTTACAATTTTGTTAAAACTATTGACATATTGGCTAAAAAATATAAAATAGATATATCAAAATAGAGGAACTATGAGAGTAATTAGCGGAACAGCGAGAGGAACAAAACTAAAATCAATTGAAGGTTGGTCCACAAGACCAACTTTGGATAGAGTAAAAGAATCTTTATTTAATATTATACAAGATAATATTAAAGATTCTGTGATGTTAGATTTGTTTTCAGGAAGCGGTGCTATTGCAATTGAATTCTTAAGTAGAGGTGCTAAAAAAGCATATCTATGCGAGAAAAATTTTTCGTCTATAAAAATGATATATGAAAACTTAGAAAGAACAAGATTGAAAGATAAAACAATTGTAATAAATAAGGATTACAAAAAATGTTTGGACATAATGCAAAAAGAAGAAATTAAATTTGACTTTATATTTTTAGACCCACCGTATAGAGCAGATTTTGCAGTTGATGCAACCAAAAGAATATTAGAAAAAAATCTACTAAAAGAAAAAGGTACCATAATTATAGAAACCGATGATGAGAAGCGAGAATTACTCGAAATAGAAGATTTAGATATTAAAATAGATGACATTAGAAAATATGGGAGAGTTAATCTTATTTTTTTGAAAAAGCAATAAAGCTTAAGAAATTTATAAGAGTAGAATTCTAAAGCGTCTTAAAATCGAAAGGGGTAAAATAATGGAAATATTTACTTTATTAGAAACTTTAGAAGACATGCTAGAAAAAAGTAGAACCGTGCCTTTTTCTGGTAAATGTATTACAGATAAAGAAGAAATACTAGATATAATTAAAGAAATTAGACTAAAATTGCCAGAAGAATTAAAACAAGCAAAATGGGTTAAAGAAGAAAGGCAACGTATTTTAGTTGAGGCTCAAAATGAAGCAGATGAAATTATTAAAGAAGCAGAAAATAGAATAATTTCAATGATTGATGAACATGAAATAACTAGAAAAGCATATGAGAAAAAAGTTGAGATTATAGAAACTGCAAATGAAATGTCACGCGAAATTTCAAAAGGCACAAAAGACTATGCAGATGGAGTTTTGGCAGGTATTGAAGTTGCTTTAAAAGATGCTTTAAAAGTAATCGAAGATAATAGAAAAGAGCTTAAATAAATTTTCGGAAGTCAGAAATCGGAAGTCAAGGACTAAAAATCAATATAATGTTGATTTCCGTTTTCTGACTTTTCTTTTTGGGGACGGGTCCCAGTCACCCTATTTAGGGTGACTTAGGGACGCTTCTTTCTAAAAAAACTCAAATTGTACTTACAAAAGGGAGGAGAACAAATTGGCAAAACGTGGAAGAAGAAAAAAAAGCAATAAAGTAGATATGAATATTGCGGTAGTGGTATTAATATTACTAAGTATATTGTTAATGATTTTAATATACACAAAATCTGGAAGAATTGGAGCAGAATTAAGCCCAATGCTTGGCGGAGTTATGGGATTTATTAAATATATTATTCCAATTGGGTTATTACTAATTGCAATATACATGACAAATAATGATAGAGAATATATAACACATAAATTAATACAATATGGTGTGTTTTTGGTGTGTGTTGCTACAATTTTAACCCTTTTTCAGTGCAATATTAATATAAATGAGGATTTTTCAAAAGTGGTAGAAGATTGCTATAACTTGGGTGAAAAGGACATTGGTGGCGGTGTTATTGGTGCTAGTGTAGCATTTCCATTAATTGCATTACTAGGAAAAGTTGGTGCAATAATTTTGACAATTGGAATTTCAATAATAATGCTGATATTCATGTTCGGAATTAGGCCGGCGGAAAAAATTAGTGAAATTATGGAAAAGATGGCAGAGAGAAGGGAAGAGCGCAAGGAAGAGAGATTAAAAGAGAAAGAAGATATAAGACTTGCAGAAAAACATAAAGAGACTAAATCAGAAAGAAAATTAAGAGAAAAAGAAGAAGCAGAAAAACTAGCTGCACAGTTTGAAAACCAATTAACAATAAATTTAGATGATGATAATAAAAATAAAAAATATGATCATAGTAATGATGGTTTGGATATTCCTTTTTTTGGCAAGAAAAAGAAACAAGATGAGGAGAAAAACGACTCTCCAGATGTTATAGAAGGTAACCTATTTAAACAAGTTGAAGAAGAAAAAACAGATAAAACCAAAGAAGTATTGCAATTAGAGCATACAATAACCGTAGAAGATGATAATTATGAGTTCCCACCAGTTCAGTTACTAAGTGAACCAGAAAAAAAGGTTAACAAAGGTGGCAAAAAACTTGTAACAGATACAGCTACTAAACTACAAAAAACTTTGTATAGCTTTGGGGTTTCTGCTAAAGTGGAAAATGTCTCTGTTGGACCTGCTATAACAAGATATGAGTTAAAGCCAGCAGAAGGTGTAAGAGTTAGCAAGATTGCAAATTTAGCAGATGATATTGCCTTAAATTTAGCAGCAGAAAGCATACGTATAGAAGCACCAATTCCAGGAAAACAAGCAGTAGGAATTGAAATTCCAAATAAAGAAAACGAAACAGTTCATTTAAGGGAAATTTTAGAGTGTGATGCTTTTACAAATCATAAGTCAAAACTTGCATTTGCATTGGGAAAAGATGTTGCGGGACAACCCATAGTTACAGATATTTCTAAAATGCCCCATGTTTTAATAGCAGGTGCAACAGGTTCTGGTAAAAGTGTTTGCATAAATACTTTAATTGCAAGCATAATTTATAAAGCAAAACCAAGTGAAGTAAAATTACTAATGGTAGATCCAAAAGTAGTAGAACTTTCAGTATATAATGGAATTCCACATTTGCTAATTCCAGTCGTAACCGCACCTAAAAAAGCTGCAGGAGCGCTTGCTTGGGCAGTACAAGAAATGGAAAATCGTTATCAAGTATTTGCTTCAAAAGGTGTTAGAGACATAAAAGGTTATAACGAATTGATGAAAAAAGAGACCGAAAACAGTATTTTACCACAAATTGTAATAATCATAGATGAGCTTGCAGACTTAATGATGGTTTCGCCAAAAGATGTTGAAGATTCAATTTGCCGTTTGGCACAAAAGGCAAGAGCTGCTGGTATGCATTTGGTTATTGCAACACAAAGACCATCTGTTGATGTTATTACAGGTATTATTAAAGCAAATATTCCATCAAGAATTTCATTTGCAGTATCTTCACAAGTGGATTCTAGAACAATATTAGATATGGCAGGTGCAGAAAAACTACTAGGAAAAGGTGACATGTTATTCTACCCTGCTGGTGCACCAAAGCCTACAAGAGTTCAAGGAGCATTTATTACAGACCAAGAAGTAGAAAAAGTTGTGGATTTTATTAAGGCAAATGGCGAAGTTACATATAATGAAGATATTATGGAACAGATTGAAAATTCGGATAAAACAGAAAAAGAATTAGAGGCAGAGCAATCTGCAGACGATGATGGAGCAGACCCATTATTAATGGAAGCAATAGATACTGTTGTAGAAACAAGGCAAGCTTCAACATCATTTATACAAAGAAGATTTAAGGTTGGGTATGCACGTGCTGGAAGAATAATTGACCAAATGGAGGAAAGAGGTATTATTTCCGGATATCAAGGTAGCAAGCCACGTGAAGTTTTAATGTCAAAAGAAAAATGGCAGGAGTTAAAAATGAGCCCTGTAGTTAGTGAAAACGAAGAAGAATAAAATTTTAAAAGGAATACAATGGATAAAAAAGAAAAGATTTTGTCAAAATTAAATATTAAAGATTACAATAATCGCCTAGAGAAGATTTTAGAAAAGAAAAAATTTTCATTAGATACTAAAAATCTTCTTTTGGGCATGCTTTATAGAATTGAAAATGGGTATGCAGATTACAAAAAAACAAAAGTAGAAGTTCCAAGCAAAAATGAATTTATTGAAAATATTTTTAATATTATTATGTCTAATTGTAATGAAATTAGTGTTGCCGAATTTGACTCACAAGCAAGCAAAATTCTAAAAGAGAAAAATGAAAAATATATTATAGAAAAAGATAATGGAAAAATAACTGTGCTAGGAAATGAATTACTATTATTTGACTGTATACTAAAAATAGCACAAAAACAAGTTTGTGTTCCCGAAGAATTAGAAGATTTTAAAGTACCAATTTCTAATTTTTTGAATTTGGGAGATTTGATTAATAAATCTGAAGTAATGAGGGATTTTAATGGCTGGTCTTGGAATCCAATACTTAAAAACATACAGGATATAAAAATAAATGTCATTTTTCAAACTCTAATTTATTTAGCAGGAAATGAATTTGTTAATAAGTGGATAAGTAATACAAGTGAACTAGCAGATTATCTTGAATTATTACAATTTTATATTAAAGAAAACTTTGGAGAAAAAAGAGCGAGTGAGTTTTTGAGCATATTTTGTAAATTAGTTATAGATATTTCAATATCACAGGATAAAGACCAGATGGCATTTTGGAAGGAAAAAAGAAAATATTTTGATACTGAATTAGATATTTTGCAAGATAAACAAAAATTTCTAAAAGAAATAACAGAAGAAAAGAAGAAATATGGTAAACAAATAGAAAACATTGATAAAATTATGAACAATAAGGAGTTGTTAAAAGAAGAATATATAAGTAGAAATGAAAAATTGCCCAATAAGGAAAAAATTTTTAGTATTAGCCATTTGGTAGGAAGACTAGAAAAGGAAAGAGAAGAATTGCTTACAAAGATAAAAGAATGTAATAACCTTATAGAACCAAAAGGATATGTTGAAAGAAAGAAGAAAGTAGAAGAAAAAGTGGAGTTTTTAAATAGTTTAGATATTGAACAAAAAGAGGATATGAAAAAAACTATTATATATTTATGCGAAATCTTTTTGGAGTGTTTTCAAATAAAAATTGCCAAGGCAAAAACCAAGCAGGAAATAGTAGATTATATCTACGAATTGCGATATTATGGATTCTTAGCATTGGATAGTGAAGGAACTAAGATAAAAGATGTGGTAAAACTAAGACCAATAATTGAAAAAAATAAAGTCAATTTATTAAAAAAAGCAAAGCAGTTATATGCAATAGATGAGGTTACAGATGATGAAAAGGCAAATGAAGAAATTTTGGAAAATATTTTTGATAGTAAGATGATTGATTTAGACCATATGGTAATACAAACAAGAGTAACAGAAGGAAAACTATATATTGAATATTATGATGAAAATATTTTGGAAAATACTATTCAATTGCAAAGTGATAGAACACTTAAATTAAAAAAGAAAACAAAATTATTTATATGAAAGGAAAAGATTTTATGAAGATTACTTTTTTAGGAGCAACTAAAACCGTAACTGGTTCTAACTTTTTGGTGGAAGCTGCAGGGAAAAAATTTTTAGTAGATTGTGGTATGTACCAAGGCAGTAGCAAGGATGAAATGCAAAACAATGAACCTTTTCCATTTAATGTACAAGATATAGACTTTATGCTATTAACACATGCACATATCGACCACTCTGGTAGAATTCCAAAGTTATATGTAGATGGATATAGAAATCCAGTTATTACAACAAAAGCAACTAGGGATTTGTGTTCAATAATGCTACCAGATAGTGGGCATATCCAAGAACAGGAGATTCAATGGAGAAACAAAAAGAGGATAAGGGAAGGAAAAGAGCCCTTACCACCATTATATACGGCACAAGATGCAATTAACTGTATGGAGATTTTTAAACCTGTTCATTATGATGAAATTATAGATATTGATGAAAATATACATGTACGTTTTAATGATGCGGGTCACATGCTAGGTTCTGCAATTATTGAAATTTGGGCAAAAGAAGACGGCAAAGAAACCAAAGCCGTATTTACAGGTGACTTAGGAAATAATGATATACCACTTTTATCATCACCAACAATGATTGAGACAGCAGATTATTTAGTTATGGAATCCACATATGGTGGAAGATTACACATTAGAAATGATGAAAAAGCAAATTTATTCTTAGATGTAGTTTCAGAAACATTGGAAAAAGGTGGAACTGTGGTAATTCCATCATTTGCAGTTGGAAGAACACAAGAAATATTATACGAAATTAATAATTTAAAAGAAGGTCAAAACAGCGAAGAATTTAAGAAAAAATATGAAGAATTGATGAGAGTACCTGTTTATGTGGATAGTCCCCTTGCAATTTCTGCAACAGAAGTGTTTAGAGAAAATGCAGACTTATTTGATGAAGAAACACAAAAAATTATAAAATCTGGAGACAATCCACTAGAATTTCCAGGTTTACAATTCACAAGAACAGCTGACGAATCAAAAGAATTAAATGCAAGGCAAGAATCAGCAATAATCATTTCAGCAAGTGGTATGTGTGAAGTTGGTAGAATTAAACATCACTTAAAACACCACTTGTGGGAATCAAATAGCACAATTTTATTTGTAGGTTATCAAGCACCTGGAACTTTGGGAAGAAGATTAGTAGATGGAGAGAAAAAGGTTAAGATTTTTGGAGAAGAAATTGCAGTAAATGCAAGAATTGAATATATAGAAGGTTATTCAGGACACGCAGACCAAGAGTGGCTACTAAACTTTATTTATTCATTTATAACAAAGCCAAAACACATCTTTTTGGTACATGGGGAGCCAGATGGACAAATAATTTTAAAGGATAAAATCCTAGAAAATATTAATATTCCTGTCACAATTCCAGATTATGGAGAGTGCTACACATTGGATGACCAATTAACAATGGAACAAGTAACAACACCTGTAGTAAGAGAAAATATAGAAAGAAATGATGTACTTGATAAGATTAAGACATTGAAAGAAGAATTGGATGACATGGAAACAATTGTTAAAGAAGAATATTTGGGAAAAGCTAATAATGATGACTCAATTTCTAGGTTAAAATTAAGATTAAAGGAAATTGAAGACCAAATTGTAAAAATTGTGGAAAATGCTTAAAAATAACTAAAAAAGGATGAAAAACAGATGAAAAATAAATATATGAACGATGCCATTATAGGTGGCGGAAATATAACAGCAAGCTATACAGAAAAAGGAGAACTATTAAGGGTAATGTATCCAGCACCAGATTTTAGAAATTGGATAGACGAATTTCTAACAGGTGTAAAAATAAACGATTCTGGAATTGTTTACTTGCATGATGATATTAATAATCAATATAATCAGTATTATACAGAAAATACAAATGTATTACACACAGAAATTTTAAATACATATTTTAAATTAAGTGTAAAACAAACTGATTTTGCTATGTTAAATAAAAGTGTATTGATAAAAAAATATGAATTTGAAAACAAAAATAATATTGAACTAGAAGTGAATTTTTTAGTACATGCAAAACTATTATCGGATACAAATAATATGGTTGGTTCAGAAATAAAAGAAAATGCTTTGGTACAATATTCACATGATTATACCATGTATACATTTTCTAAAAATCCACTACTTAGTTATCAACTAAACGATACTAGTTCAAATATTGTAAGTGGTGTAATCCAAGATAAGGACTATATTGGTATGTCTAGTGATTCTAGTGTTAGTTATGATATTGGAACATTAAAACCAGGAGAAAAAAAGAAATTTGTACTATTTTTATATTTCAAAATAAACGAAGAAAATCAGTCAGAAGTTGCAATAAAAAAAGAATTAGCAGACATTAGAAAATTAGACGAAAACAAAGAAGAACAATCAGTTGAAAAATATTGGAAAAAATATGTAAAAGACCATATAAACATAGAATTAAAGCCAGAAACAAGCGAATATAATAAAAAATTTAATAAAATATACCAAAGATCAATACTTCTATTTCCATTATTAATAAATCATCAAACAGGAGGAATATCTGCAGCAGTAGAAGTGGATGAAAATATAAAAGAGTGTGGAAGATATAGTTATTGCTGGCCAAGAGATGCGGTTTTTGTAACAAGAGCACTTGACCAAGTAAAAATGATAAAAGAAGCAGAAAAATTTTATAAAGTCTTTTGCAAAAACACACAAAGCAAAAATGGTATGTGGGAGCAAAGATTTTTTACAGATTGCAAATTAGCACCTTGTTGGGGATACCAAATAGACGAAACAGCAAGTGTAATATATGGATTATATGAACATTATAAAGTAGTAAAAGATGCAAAATTCCTAAAAGACACCTATAAAATGTGTGAAAACGCAACTAAATTTTTAATAAACTATTTAGATAACATTTTTGGTACAAAAGACAAATCAGATATAGTAAAAAATGAAATAGAAAAAACATATCACACAGAGGATAGAAATAAATTACCAGTAAGCTATGACTTATGGGAAGAAAATGAAGGTATCCACTTATATTCTTTAGCTTCAATATATGGGGCATTTCAGTCAATGAAAAAAATCCATGAAGTATTAAAACCTGAATTTGAGCCAAATAATAGGCTAAAAGTTGAAGCAATAAACAAACTAGAAGCAAAAGTAATTTTATACCAAGAAGAAATAAAAAAATACATTTTAGCAAACTTATATGATACAGAAACAAAAGCATTTTTGAGAAACAAAACTGATAAAAAAACAGACATTAGCCAATTGGGAATAGTGGTACCATTTGAAATATTTTCACCAAAAGAAAAGAAAGTGCTAAACACTGTAGAAAAAATAAACATGACAATAAGAACATATACGGGTGGATATTTAAGGTTCGAGCAAGACCATTATATGGGTGGAAACAGTCCATGGCCAGTTGCAACATTATGGATGGGCATGTATTACCAAAAGGCGGGAGAAAAAAACAAGGCAAAAGAATGCCTCAAATTTGTTGTAAACACTGCAAACAAACACGGCTTTTTAGGAGAGCAAGTAGACAATAGCACAATGAGCCCAAACTGGGTAAACGGCCTAGCCTGGTCCCACGCCATGTTCATTTGTCTTAATTAGGGACAGTCCCCAATCTACCATTTTTGTCTTCGTTGGGGACAGCCTATTAATAATTTATTAGAAAATTTTGGAAAAAATATAGCATATTAGATAAAAATATGCTATATTTTATATAGTTTAATTAGTCATGTCGATTATTATTTCGCTGGCTAATGCATAGGGGCATATTATTTAGTAAAAAGATTATGATAAGGGAAATTGAGAAAGGAGAATAGGAATAGTATGCCACGAATATCTAGAAGGAATAGCATTAACAATAGCAGAATTTATCATATTATTTTGAAAGGAGTAAATGGACAGGAAATATTTTTTGACGATAATGATAGAATTAAATTTTTGCAACAATTAAAAGATAGAAAAAAAGAATATCAGTATGAAATTTATGCATATGTTTTAATGAATAATCATATACACTTAATTTTATTTGATAAAGAAAATAGAATGTCTAATATAATGCACAGAATCTGTACATCATACGCACTATATTTTAATCGAAAATATGAAAGAAAAGGACATTTATTTCAAGATAGGTTCAAAAGTAAATGTGTAAATTCTGAAAATTATTTATTGAGATTACAGAGATATATTCATAGAAATCCTCAAAAAGAAGCAATTGGCAAAATGGAAGAATATAGGTGGAGTAGTTATAAAGAGTATGTATCTGGTGCTCAAATTGCTAATCCTAGTTTCGTTTTGAGTCTTTTTTCCGAAAATAAATCTAGGGCTGTTGAAATGTTTATTCAATATAACAAACAAAATGAAGAAAAGTATGGAATAGAAGAATTTGAGATTAGAAAAAAACTAACAGATGAAGAAGCAATAGATAGGATTAAAATGTTGTTAAATACAGAAAATGTATTGTCGATATTGAATTTAAATGCTAAAACAAGAAACAAATATATAAAAATAATAGCTGAAGTAGACGGTATATCTTATAAACAAATAGCTAGAATATTGGGTATCAATACAAGAACAATACAAAGAGCAGTAACTGGTAAATAATATTAAAAAAGAAGTGTGTCCCTAAAGAAGACAAAAGTGGCACATTGGGGACTGTCCCCAAAGGAGACAAAATGGCGAAGACGGTGTTTGTATGTAGTAATTGTGGTTATGAGTCTAGTAAGTGGCTGGGTAAGTGCCCGGGGTGTAATGAGTGGAATTCTTTTTATGAGGAAAAGCTAAATAAGGCAACGGTTAAGGGAGGAGATAAAAAGAGCAAAGCGGTTAGCCCAAAAGCTTTAAATGAGGTTGTGGGAAAGGATGCCAGCCGTACTCATACAGGAATAGGAGAATTGGATAGGGTTTTAGGTGGAGGCTTGGTAAAGGGCTCTTTGGTTTTAGTTGGTGGAGAGCCTGGCATTGGAAAGTCTACGCTTATTTTGCAACTTTGTGATAAGGTTCAAGGAGAAGGCAAGGTTTTATATGTTTCTGGAGAAGAATCTGCAGAGCAAATTAAGCTAAGGGCTGATAGATTGGGAATTCATAATGATGATATTTTGTTTTTAGGCGAAACAGATATTGAGATGATTGAAAATAATATCTTGGAAATAAATCCAAAGTTGGTTATTATAGATTCAATACAAACTATGTATTCAGAAGATATTTCGTCTGCTGCAGGAACTGTGAGCCAAGTGCGTGAGATTACAGCTCGTGTTATGCGTGTTTGCAAAAGCAATGAAATTACCACTATTATAATAGGACATGTTACTAAAGAAGGAAATATAGCAGGTCCAAGGGTATTAGAACATATGGTAGATACCGTGCTTTACCTAGAAGGCGAAAGGTACTTTTCGTATAGAATTTTGCGTAGTGTTAAAAATCGTTTTGGTTCTACTAATGAAATAGGCATGTTTGAAATGAAAAATGAAGGCATGGTGGAAATTACAAATCCTTCTTCTGTATTAATATCAGAAAGAGAGGATAATCCACCAGGATCTGTTATTGTAGCGAGTATGGAAGGAACAAGACCGCTTCTTGTTGAATTGCAAGCATTAACAACTCCAACAGTATTCGGATTTCCAAGAAGAACTGCAAATGGAATTGATTATAATAGGCTTACAATTTTAGTGGCAGTGTTGGAAAAACGAGCAGGTTTGCAACTAGGATCACAGGATATATACTTAAATGTTGTAAGTGGAATAAAAATTAATGAGCCTGCAGTGGATTTAGGTATGGTTATAGTTTGTGCATCAAGCTTTAAAAACACAAGTATAGATAAAAGAACGGTTATAATAGGCGAAGTTGGCTTGACAGGAGAGGTAAGAGCGGTTAATATGATAGATAAAAGATTAAAAGAAGCGGAAAAATTGGGCTTTAAGACTTGCGTTATACCAGAAAGTAACAAAAAACTATTGAAAGATAAGTATAATTTAGATATAATAGGTGTCAGAAATGTAAATGATGCGATGAGGGCAGTGGAGCTAAAATAGTTATAACCTGTCCCGGATGAAGACAAAAGTGGTAGATTGGGGACTGTCCCCAAGAAGACAAAAAGGAGGATGACATGGATATTGCTGAAGTATTAAAGATGATTGCACCAGGTACGCAAATTCGTGATGGCTTGGAAAATATTTTAAAAGCTAAAACAGGTGCATTAATAGTCATTGGTGATACAAAAGAAGTTTTAGATTTGGTTGATGGTGGATTTAAATTAGATATTGATTATACTTCTTCAAGGCTTTATGAGCTTGCTAAAATGGATGGAGCAATTGTCCTTAGCAATGATTTGAAGAAAATTTTATATGCAAATACACAGCTAATTCCTTCATCAAATATAACTACAACTGAAACAGGTACAAGACATCGTACGGCTGAGCGTACGGCTAAGCAAACTGGAGCCTTAGTAATAAGTATTTCTCAAAGAAGAAGCATTATTACTATATTTAAAGGCAATTACAGATATGTTTTAGAAGATACTTCAAAGGTGATTTCAAAAGCAAACCAAGCTTTACAAACTGTTGAAAAATATAAGAAGGTTTTTGATGATAAATTAAGCTTACTTAATGAATATGAATTTAATGACATTGTAACATTGGAAAATGTAATTAGTAGTATTCAACGCGCGGAGATGGTAGTGAAGGTAGTTGATGAGGTGCAGATGGCAATTTATGAATTGGGTGCAGAAGGTAGACTTTTGGAGATGCAGTTAGAAGAATTAGTAGGTGATTTGGAAAAAGAGGAATTATTAATTATTAAAGATTATATTGCACCTGGCAAAAAGCGCACTGCAGAAAAGGTATTAGAAGAAATTAGAAAATTAGACCATGATGATTTATTAGTTGCAGAAAAAATTGCTAAAAGCTTAGGCTATGAAGATTTTGACAATTATGATGAGGTCGGAGTTTACACAAGAGGATACCGTGTACTTAATAAAATACCAAGGATGCCAAGCAATATAGTTGAAAATCTGATTAAAAGTTTTAAATCTTTTCAACATATTTTGGCAGCTGATTTACCACAGCTGGATGAAGTTGATGGAATTGGAGAAATTAGAGCAAGAACTATAAAACAGTCATTAAAACGTATGCAAGAACAATTTATGTTTGACAATTTAATTATGTAATATGTTATATTAGTAAAATTAAAAGATAGAAAGTCGGAGAACCGTCCCTAAAGGAGGAAAAAATGATTAAAAGGATATTATTAGTTTTAGGAATTATTTTAGTATTAGTAGGAATAGGTTTTGTGAGCTATGGATTTTATAAAAAGTTAACAACTGATATTCCAAACCCAGTAGCTACAATGGAAGTGGAAGATTATGGAACAGTTAAAATAGAATTGTATCCAGATAAAGCACCAAATACAGTAGCAAACTTTATTAGGCTTGCAAATCGTGGATTTTATAATGGGCTTACTTTTCATAGAACAATACCAGATTTTATGATACAGGGTGGAGATAAGGCTGGAAATGGCTCGGGCTCACCAAGTTTAAGCGATATTGAGGATAATGTAACAGAAGATGAGGAATATAATATTCCTGGTGAATTTATTGCAAATGGATATACAGAAAATAATTTAAAACATACTAAAGGTGTTATATCTATGGCAAGAACTGATTATAGTTCAATTAGCAGTATTGCAAGCTATGGATATAATTCTGCTGGTTCGCAATTCTTTATAATGACAGAGGATAATAGTTCTTTAGATGGACTTTATGCAGCATTTGGTAAAGTAATAGAAGGTATGGATGTTGTGGAAAAAATTGCCGATGTAGATGTATATTATAGGGATGGAGACCTAGAAGAAGATGAGGAAGTTCCAACAGATGAAGATGGAAACCAAATCGCATCAGATACTCCAAAAGAAGCTCCAGTTATTCAAAGCATAACAGTAGAAACTTATGGAGTAGATTATGGAATTCCAGAAACTGTAGAAGTATTTGATTATTATAATTGGCTAATGCAAAATTATGGGTTAACATTACAATAAGATATAAGAAAGACATTTCATTTTGAGAATATGTAAGACTTAAGGAAACTTGAACTTGCCAATATTAAAAATTACAATAAAATAGCCAAAATAATTTTGGCTATTTTATTTCTACAATTGTAACTCCCATTTCGCCTTCTCCATATGTACCCGATCTAAAAGATTCAACATGAGGGTTTTTCTTTAAATATTTATGAATTCCCTCACGTAATTTCCCAGTACCTTTACCATGCACAATTCTAACAGGTGAAATTCCGCTCATATAGCAATTATCCAAATATTTATCAATTACATAAATCGCTTCATCAACATTTTGACCAATAACATTAATTTCTGGAGAGATAAATTTTGTCTTGGAATTTTGCACAGTAGTAACTTTTCCAGAATTGAAATTCTTATTAGTTCTTTCATTATCAATTAAGCTAAGTTCAGATAATTTTAAATTCATTTTTGCCAAGCCTACCTGCACTAAGACTTCGCCATCTTTGTTTGAAGTTTTACTTAAAACTATTCCTTCAGTTTGCATAATTGGAACCCAAACTTTTAATCCTTCATGAATATCCTTAAAAGTAACTTCATTAAAATTTTCAATTCCGTTTCCTGATTTTACCACATTTCCCATTCTTTTTACTTTTTCATTTAATTCATTTCTTAACTGATTAGCATGCTTTGTATTTAAGTTTTCATCACTTAACTGCCTTATAATCTCGGTTGCTTCTTCTTTGGCAGAAAGTAAAATATCCCTTGCCTCAATTTTAGCATCTTCAATTATTTTCTGATGTTTTTGAATTAAGGCAGATTGGTCCTGTTCTAGCGATTTTCTAAGTAATTCTATTTGATTTAAATTCTTTTCAGTCTCAATTTTCTGCTTTTCAATAGCCAATTTATCATCATAAATATTTTTAAGCAATTCTTCGATAGAAACATGGTCATCTTCTACAAAAGAGCTAGCTTTTTCTATAATGCTCTCAGGCAAGCCTAAGCGTTTGCTAATTTCAAAAGCATTACTTTTTCCAGGAATACCAATTAATAAATGATATGTAGGTTTTAAATTTTCAACATCAAACTCAAAGCTAGCATTTTCAAAACCATCTGTAACTAATGCAAACTCTTTTAATTCTTGATAATGTGTGGTGCAAATAGTTAAAGCACCAATTTGATAAAAATACTCTAAAATAGCCCTTGCAAGACTAGCACCTTCAATAGGGTCAGTTCCTGAGCCTAATTCATCAAGCAAAATTAAAGAATTACTAGTTAGATTATTTGTGATTTTTACAATATTCAAAATATGTGAAGAAAATGTGCTTAAAGATTCCTGAATATTTTGTTCATCACCAATATCTACAAAAATTTTATCAAAAACACAAATGCTACTTTCCTCATGGCAGGGAATAAGAATTCCCGAATATGCCATTAAAAGCAAAAGCCCAACAGTTTTTAATGCAACAGTTTTTCCACCGGTATTTGGACCAGTGATAATTAAAGAGGAATAATCAACCCCTAAAGCAATATCAATAGGAACAACAACTGACTTGTCTATTAATGGGTGCTTAGCTTTTTTTAGAGAAATATTTTTTTTACTATTTAAA
This sequence comes from uncultured Clostridia bacterium, assembly GCA_944391825.1. Classification (GTDB taxonomy): domain Bacteria; phylum Bacillota; class Clostridia; order TANB77; family CAG-508; genus CAG-273. The sequence goes on from CALXUZ010000002.1 coordinate 26,519, forward strand.
ATTGGCATAACACCATTAATATTCTTAGAATATTCGGCTTTTGCAAATATTAAATCCAAAATACCAATAGTGTTTATATTACTTTTTAAAAATTCAATAACTCCATAGAATTTAGAAGTAAGAATTTGCAAAATTTTCTCAATTTCAAGTTCTTCTTCCATTTTTACACTAGCAATTTGGTTATTTGCCTCAAAAACACTAGTAGGTTCAATATATACAGTTGAGCCACTTGCTGAAATATCATGAACAAAACCTTGTATCATGCCTCTATATTCTTGTTTTACAGGTATAACATATCTATTATTGCGAATAGTAATAACAGGCTCCATCAAGTATTTAGAATATGTACTGGAGTGCAAAAAAGAAGATAGCTTATCTTTAACATTTTGCTCCAAAGTTCTGCACTTTCTTCGTAATCCAGCAAGTTTAGGTGAAGCATTATCACTAATAGTATTTTCATCTAAGATTTTCTCAAAAATTTCTTTCTCTATTAAATTATTGGAATATAAAGAAGAAAAATAGCCTTGCAATTCTGCAAAATCTTCATCTTTATAATATTCTTTTAATTCCCTTGCAACTTTTAACAATTTAGCTAAATCTAGCAAGGCTTTTGCAGACAAAATTTGGTTACTTTCCAAAGTTTTTATATAAATATCCAATGGTTCAAGTGCATCTAAAGGTGGACTGCCATTTTTGTAAATAGCAGTAACTGCTTCCATTGTTTCTTTAAGTAAATTATCCACTTTGTTAAAACTAAAACTTGGTTTTAAATTATTGCAAAAGTTTTTTCCCATATATGTCTTACAATATTTTTGTATTATTTGTATAATTTCATTGTATTCTAACTTAGTATAAACATCCATAATATATTCCTTTCGATAATATTATGCCATAAAACTGTAAAGAATACAAGATATAATATAGGAGGTAGAAAATTATGAATGAAACAATAAAAAGTTTAATACAAAGAAGAAGTATTTTATGGAGCACCTACAGTATAGCTTATCCAGAAGAACAATTACCTGAACCAAAAGAAAGAAAAAAAGACTATGTAATATTTGCAAAATAAAAATAAATAAAATAATCGTAGGGGCGACCAGTGGTCGCCAGAAAAATCAAAATAAAAAGCAAATTTTAGAAAAAAGTATTTACAATAGAAAAGTTTTTGTATAGAATAAAGATGGTTAATAGTGAAAAATTTAAGCACATTGAAAATTGAATATATTTTATGCTAAAAATCTAATATAAGAGCAAAGGGTTATATTAGAGTTTTCAAAGTGTTTAAATTGGAAACTAAAAACAAAATAAAAAAATTAGATATAGGCAGAAAAAAACAAAAAATATTATTAAGAAATAGGAATAATAAAAGCAAAAAAGGCTAAAAATAAAACGAATGAGAAAGGAGTAAAGAAATGCGAGATAAAGTAAAAGAAAGCATAAAACATATGAAAAGAAGCCAAAAAGGCATAACGTTAGTAGCATTAGTGGTAACCATTGTAGTAATGTTAATATTAGCAGGAGTAAGCATAACAGCATTATTAGGAGATGATGGAATAATCTCAAAAGCAAATGATGCAGCAAATTTAATGAATGAGGCAATACAAAGCGAGCAAAATGAAATTGATGTACTATTAAATGAATTAGATGATATAATAATTGGAAATGGCGGAGGCACCGGAGGAGATGATACAGTTGAGATGCCAAGTGGATGGAATCCAAGTAAAGTAAAAGCAGTAAAAAGTGAAGATAATGTAGTAGTACCAGTACCAATTGGATTTACAGCATCAACAGTAGCAGGAGAAAAAAGTGTAGCAACCGGATTTGTAATAAAACAGAATGAGACAGTAGCAGGAGGGGTAAATGAATTTGTATGGGTACCAGTAGAAGATCCAAGTGAAATGTTTGGAACAGATAGCAATGGAAAATCATTTGGAAAATTATATAATTTTGGAACAAGTTCATCACCAAAAAATCCACCAGAGGCAATAAACTGGACCGAAACAGGCTGGACATCAGCAACAAGTCGCCGCGAGCCAGATATAGTAACCAATTATGATGGAAATGATGCAACAAGTGATTCAAGTTATTTTACATCAGCAATAAGCCCTACAATGACAGGTAGCCAATTTAAAACACAATTACAAAATGAGTTTGAAGATATGAGGGAAAGTGTAGAGACATATGGAGGGTTTTATATAGGAAGATACGAGACAGGAAACTTAAAACAAGCAAAAGCAGTAGTACAGAAAAATAATACTGATATAAATAATCAAAATTGGTATAATATGTATATGAAATGTAAAACGGTAGCAGAAGGAACAGAAGGAACAAGTAGTATGATATGGGGATGCCAATGGGATGCGACATTAAGATGGTTTTTAGAAAGTAGTGATGAAGCTGTAAGAACATATGTAACAGATAGTACAGGAAAAGGAAATTATTCAGGAAGTCTATTGACAAATGGAACAGGTTCAAATGATAGCTATAGTGTAAATAAGATTTATGACATGGCAGGAAATGTAATAGACTGGACATTAGAGGCCAGCAGCACCAACTATCGTGTTAGTCGTCGGTGGCTATTACAGCTCTTCTGGTTCCGGCAATCCGGCTTCTTACCGCAACGGCTACAGTCCGAGCTACAGCAGTTCCAGCGGTCGGTTGCCGCTCCACACTTTATGTAAAGTAGCGCTGATCAGTGTAGAAATCAACATAAAACCAGACAAAGAAGAAAAAATTAGAATAAGAGGATTGCGCTTGCGTACTCCCCATGTGGGAGTACTGCGCAATCAATACTTTATTGTTGGCATTGTAAATGCCACAAGAAAGTATTAACTTGCGTGGTATATATTTTTTTGTCAAAAAATATATATCAAAGAAAGGAGTAGATATACCATGAAATTTTTAAAAATAGTAGAAGAAATACAAAATAAAATAGAAGAAAAAATTTTAAAGATTAAAAATTTATAAAATGGAAGAACAAGAATTAATATTAATTCCAAAAGTAGAAAAATATTTGGAATATATGTTAAATTTATTAATTAAACTTCCAAGAACAGAAAAATTTAGTATAGGTAATGAATATAAAATATCTATGTATGAAATGTTGAAAAATGTAATGTATATAGTAAAAATTGATGAAAACAGAAGGCTATACTATATTGATAAAATAGACGTAGAATTAAATTGTCAAAGGATATTTTTAAGAATTATGGTGAAAAACAGATGGATAGATGAGAATAAGTTCAAAATAGCAAGGTAAAGGCTATAGACGAGAAATAATTTTATTTTCACTAAAACAAGAAGAATATATTATGTGGCTGTATGAAAAACTAAAAACAGGAACATATAAACATGGGGGATATAGTATATTTTATGTAACAGAACCAAAATTAAGAAGAATAGAAAAAAGCAGATATATAGATAGAATAGTACATAGATGGGTAGTAGATAAATTTTAAATGAACTGGACCAATATATAAAACATGAATTAAAAATAAAGTACTATTTTAGGTATTTAGATGATAGTGTGTTATTTGTAAAAACAAAAGAAGAAGCAAAAGAAATGCTAAAGAAAATACAGATGTTTTTAGAGGAAAACTTGAAATTAAAATTAAATGAAAAAACACAAATATTTAAAAGTAAGCAAGTAGAAATATAAATCAAGGAGATTATATTACTGTGCAAGGAAGAGTGAAGAATAGCTATGTGGAGATTAATGAGATTTATATATTTAGATTAAATTAGAAACGAAAATTTTGCAAAAACACTTGCAATTATTGGAAAAATAGGTTATAATTATAACTGCATAAAAAAATTACTAGAAGAGTGGGAACAAATCCCACTCTTCTAACGTAAAGAAAGGAAAAGGTATGTCCCTAATGAAGACAAAAGTGGTAGATTGGGGACTGTCCCTAAAGGAGACAAAAGTGGAAGAAAAGGTTGAAAAGTTAATTTCAAAAACTATTGAAGACTTAGGATATGAGCTATATGATGTGGTTTATGAAAAAGAGGCTCAGGATTATTATTTACGTATTTTTATAGATAACCCAAATGGGATTGGATTAAATGATTGTGAAAAGGTAAATGATGCAATTAATGATTTGCTAGATGAGGCAGACTATATAAAAGACCAATACTTTTTAGAGGTTTCATCACCAGGAATTGAAAGAAGATTGAGAAAAGAAAAGCATTTGCAGTCAAGTATTGGAAAAAAGATTATTTGCTGTTTATTTAGCCCAATTACATTAGAAAACAAAGAAGATACGCCTAAAAAGAAAAAATCTAAGCAAAGTTCTTTAAAACAAATAGAAGGAGTCTTGAAAGGTTTTAATAAAGAACAAATAACTTTGACGTTGGAGTTGGAAAATAGTGCAAAAGATATAATCATAGAAAGAAAAAATATATCCAATATGAAATTAAAGTATGATTGGGAAGAAGGAGGAGTTTAGAAAAAATGAAGAAAGCAAAAGTAAATACAGAAGCAATTGATAGTACAGAATTAGTTATGGCATTGGATGAACTAGAGAAAGAAAAAGGTATTAAAAAAGAAGTTTTGTTAGAATCAATAGAAACAGCATTGGTAACAGCATATAAAAGAAATTTTGATTCTGCTGAAAATGTAAAAGTAACTATGGATGGAAAAACAGGTCAAATTCATGTGTATGCAGAAAAAGAAGTTGTAGAAAATGTTGAAGATCAAAAATTACAAATAAATTTAGAAGATGCAAGAAAGATAAATAAAAGCTTAGCAATTGGAAATGTTGCAGAAATTGAAATAATACCAAAAAATTTTGGAAGAATAGCTGCACAAACTGCAAAACAAGTTATAGTGCAAAAAATTAGAGAAGAATCAAGAAATGCACTTTTTGAAGCTTTTAATGATAGAAAAGGTGAAATTGTTTCAGGAATAATCCAAAAAGCAGATGGTGGGGTTGTAATATTAGACTTAGGAAAACTAGAAGGAGTTATGACTGTGAAAGAACAAATCCCAACAGAAAAATATCGTGTAAATGAAAAAATAAGAGCATATGTGCTAGATGTAGAAAGAGGAGTAAAAGGTGCACCTCAAGTTTTAGTTTCTAGGGCATGCCCAGATTTTGTAAGAAAGTTATTTGAATTAGAAATTCCAGAAATTTATGAAGGAGTTATAGAAATTAAAAGTGTATCAAGAGATGCGGGTAGCAGAAGCAAAGTTGCTGTATACTCTCCAAATGAAAACATTGATCCAGTTGGTTCATGTGTTGGTCAAAAAGGAATTCGTATTCAAAATATAATAAATGAATTAAATGGTGAAAAAATAGATGTTATTGAGTGGAATGAAGACCCTGCAATATATATTTCATCTGCATTACTTCCTGCAAAAGTTATGGCTGTAGATATTCATGAAGATGAAAAATTTGCACAAGTAATAGTTCCAGATGACCAATTATCACTAGCAATTGGAAAATCCGGTCAAAATGCAAGACTAGCTGCAAAACTTACAACATGGAAAATAGATATTAAGAGTGAATCTCAATTTAGAGAAATAATGATGAAGTCACAAGGGGCTGAAGAAACAGAAGAAAATGAAGAATAATGCATAAAATTTTGAAATACACTTAAAATAAAGGAAGTGAACATTTTGAAAAAATTACCACAAAGAACTTGCATTGGGTGTGGACAGCAAAAAGATAAAAGGGATTTAATTAGAATAGTAAAAAACAATCAAGGAGAGATTTTTCTTGATAAGTCAGGAAAAGAACCTGGTAGAGGTGCATATATTTGTGATAATGCGGAATGTTTAGAAAAATTAATTAAATCAAGAAAACTGGAAAAAAGTTTTAAAATGAAAATAGAAGATAATATTTATAATAAATTAAAAGAAATGATAAAGGAGTAAAAATTGAAAAATAACGCAAATTTATGTGGATTAATAGGAATTGCAACAAAAGCTGGAAAAATTGTGTGTGGCACAGATGCATGCTTGGAACAAATACATAAAGGAAATGTTAATTTAATATTAATAGCACAAGATTGTTCTGATAGGACAAAAACTAAATTTAACCAAGTGGCGAAGGATTTTAATGTTCCAATATACACAGTTTTATCCATTGAAGAAATGAGCAAAGCAATGGGCAAGCAGAATAAAGCAGTAGTAGGGATTAAAGATGCTGGTTTTTCAAATAAAATTATAAATATGATTAATGGGGGTGAATATATTGGCTAAAATAAAAATACATGAAATAGCTAAAGAATTAGGATTGGTAAGTAAAGAGGTAGTAGCAAAAGCACAAGAACTTGGAATTGAAGTAAAAAATCATATGAGTGCTGTAACAGAAGAACAAGCAGAGCAAATTAAAAATAGCTTAAAAAAAGGCGAAAGTAGAGAAACTAAAAAAGAAAGCAAACCAAGTAAAACTAGCGAACCAGAAAAAGAAAAGAAAAAAGCAGAAAAAGAAACCCCTGTCATTATTAGGCGTGAGGTTATTAATACTGATTTTGAAGAAAAACAAGAAAAAAAGGAAAAACAACAGCAAAATAGAAATGATGTTGGTTTTGTAGAAAGAAGAAAAAATCAAGATTACAACATAGTTTATAGAAAACAAACAGTAAAACCAATGACTGTTAGTGAACTTTTTGGAATTAAAACTCCTAAGAAGGAAGAAAAAAAGCCAGAAACAGTAGAAGAAAAAGAAGAGCCAGCAAAAAAAGAAGAAGTATCTAAACCTAGAGATGAAGAAAAAATACAAGAAAAAGTTGTAAAAAGGGAAAGAATTCCAGAACATATAGAAAAACAAGAAGAGCAAAATAATAGAAGAAATGATAACAAGCAAAACCGTGACAATCGCCAATATGATAGAAATAACCGCCAAAACAATCGTGAAAACAGGCAAGGAAACTATCAAAACAGAAATAATCGTCCATTTAATAGAGAAAATAACCAAAACAGACCAAATCGTGATGGACAAAGACCATTTAATAGAGGAAATAGACCACTTGATAATAGGGGAATTGAACGTAATATTAAAGACATTATGGCAGATGCTATAATGGAAAAAGAAGATAAAAGAGATATTAGCACAAGAGCAATTGATAGAGAAAAAGCAAACCGTTATGAAGATAATAAAGCCAAAAAAGGAACTAAAGCTAAAAAGAGTGACCGTTTCCATGAAGATTTTAATGCAGGAAAACTAAAAGATTTAAAACAAGTAGATAGATTATCAAACATGTTTGATGATCAAGAAGGCGGAATGCTTGACTATTATGACTTAACTACTGCTCGAGGAAAACGTAATAAGCGTAAACCACAAAAAGATGAAGAAAGAAACAAACAAAAAATATTTGAATTAAAAGAAATTACAATTCCAGAAACAATCACAGTAAAAGACTTGGCACAAGAAATGAAAAAAACAAGTGGAGAGGTTATTAAAAAGCTATTTAACTACGGAATTATGGCTACTATTAATAACACAATCGATTTTGACACAGCATTTTTAGTAGCAGAAGAATTTGGAATTACAGCAAATAAAAAACAAGAAGTTAAAGAAGAAGATATTCTATTTGACGAGACAGAAGATAGAGCAGAAGAATTAGAGTCAAGACCACCAGTAGTAGTAGTTATGGGACACGTAGACCATGGAAAAACTTCATTATTAGATGCTATTCGTAGTACACATGTGATTGAGGGAGAAGCCGGAGGAATTACACAACATATTGGTGCATATAAAGTAAATGTAAAAGGAAGAGAAATCACATTTTTAGATACGCCAGGGCATGAGGCGTTTACAGCAATGAGGGCAAGAGGTGCACAGATTACAGATATTGCAATATTAGTAGTAGCAGCAGATGATGGTGTTATGCCACAAACTGTAGAAGCTATTAACCATGCAAAAGCAGCAGATATACCAATTGTTGTTGCTGTTAATAAAATAGATTTACCAGGTGCTAATGTAGAAAAAATAAAACAAGAATTAATGGAATATGAATTGGTTCCAGAAGAGTGGGGCGGAGATACAATTTATGTACCAATTTCTGCTAAAAAGCAATTAAACATAGATAATTTATTAGAAATGGTGCTACTAGTAGCTGACATGAAAGAACTAAAAGCAAATCCACATAAACAAGCTAAAGGTACAGTTATAGAAGCAAGGCTTGATAAAGCAAAAGGACCAATTGCTTCAATATTAGTACAAAGAGGAACATTGGACGAAGGAGACACAATTGTAGTAGGAAAATCAATTGGTAGAATTCGTGCAATGAAAAATGATAAAGGTCAAAAAGTAAAAAAAGCTGGACCTTCTACACCAGTAGAAGTAATGGGACTAACAGAAGTGCCAGAAGCAGGTGATACTTTCTATGAAGTAAAAGACGAAAAAATGGCAAAACACTTAATTGAAAGAAGAAAACGTCAAGAAAGAGAGCAAGCACTTGCTGAGACAAATAAGGTAACATTGAATAATCTATTTGAAAAAATGGAAAGTGAAAACCTAAAACAATTAAATATAATTGTTAAAGCAGATGTACAAGGTACTGCACAAGCATTAAAACAATCATTAGAAAAATTATCAAATAATGAAGTAAAAGTCAAAGTTATACATGCAGTAGCTGGAGCTGTTACAGAATCTGACGTACAACTTGCAAAAGCTGGTAAATGCATAATTATTGCATTTAATGTAAGACCTGTAAACACTGCAAAAGACATGGCAGAAAAGGAAAATGTAGAAATAAAACAATATTCAGTAATATATCAAGCAATAGAAGATGTAGAAGCTGCAATGAAGGGTATGTTAGACCCTGTATATGAAGAAAAAGTTATAGGAAATGCAATTGTAAGGCAAACATTTAGAGTATCTGGAGTTGGAACAATTGCAGGTGCATATGTATCAGATGGAAGAATTGAGAGAAATGCAGGTGTACGTGTTATTCGCGAAAATGTAGTTATACATGATGGAAAACTAATTTCTTTAAAACGCTTTAAAGATGACGTAAAAGAAGTGACAAAAGGATATGAGTGTGGACTACAAATAGAAGGATATAATGACGTAAAAGAAGATGACGTATTAGAATTTTATGTAATGGAAGAAGTTGGGGACGGGTCCAAGTTACCCTAAATAGGGTAACTTAGGGACGCTTCTTTCAAATATTATCTTAAAAGATAAGAAAGGACGAGTTGGTAAATGCAAAAAAAGAGCAATAGGTTAGACCGTGTTAATGAAGAACTTAAAAAAACTATTAGTAACATATTAACTTTTGAGCTTCAAAATTCAAAAGTTACGGGTATGATTAGTGTAACAAAAGCAAGTATAACACCAGATTTTAGATATGCTAAAATTTATATTAGTATTCTAAATTCAAAAAGTATAGGCAAAACAATGGAAGGTTTAAAGGAATCAGCAGGTTTTATACGTAGCCAAGTTGCAAAAATAATGAATTTAAGAGTGACACCAGAGTTGAATTTTGAAATAGATGATTCAATGGCATATGGAGAAAAAATTGACAAAATATTAAAAGAAATTAATCATAAAGATGAAGAATAGAGAGGGATAAAATGACTTTAGATAATATTTTAGAAGAAATAAACAAAGCGGAAAACATAGTAATATTAACTCATGAAAATCCAGATGGAGATGCAATCGGAAGCGGGCTAGCAATGTACCATGCATTAAAAGCATATGGAAAAAAACCAGATATTATTGTTCCAGAACACTCAAGAACTTTTAATTGTTTGCCTGGAATTGAAGAAGTAAAAACAGAAAGCAATATTGAACATTATGATTTAGCAATATCGCTAGATTGTGCGACAATTAAAATGCTAAATGGTTTTGCTGATTATTTTGAAAATGCAAGAGTAAAAGTTTGTATAGACCACCATAGTACAAATACTATGTTTGGAGACTATAACTATGTAAACCCAGCAGCACCAGCATGTAGCCAAATTTTACTTGTGATTTTAGAATATTTTGGAATAGAAATAAGCAAAGAAATTGGTACATGCATTTTAGCAGGAATAATAACAGATACAGGTGGATTTAAATATCAAGGAGTTACAGCAGAAACTTTTGAGTTTGTTGCATGGCTATTAAATAAAGGGGTAAATGTATCAAAACTATATCGCCAAGTGCTAGAAGTTAAAACTAAGGCTAACTTTGAGTTGCATAGATTAGCAAGCAATAGAATTGAATTTTTAGAAAATGGAAAAGTTGCATATACATATATTACAGCAGAAGATGAAAAAAGCGTAAATGCTGAAAGTGGCGACCATGAGGGAATAGTGGAGATAGGCAGAAGTGTAGAAGGTGTTGAGGTTTCTGTATTTGTTCGTGAGACTGAAAAGGGCTGTAAAATTTCACTTCGTTCAAATGAATATGTAAATGTAGCAGATGCGTGCATAGTTTTTGGCGGAGGTGGACACGCAAGAGCAGCAGGTTGCACAATTCAAGGAAGTGTGGAACAAGCCAAGGAGAAAATATTAAAAGAAGTTATTAGGTTATTGTAATGGATGGAATTTTAGTTGTAAAAAAGGAAAAAAATTATACTTCACATGATATAGTAGCAATAGTAAAAAAAATAACTAAAACAAAAGTGGGGCATACTGGCACATTGGACCCAATGGCAACAGGTGTGCTTCCTTTGCTTTTAGGGGAAGGCACAAAACTTTCAAAATATTTAATACAACATGATAAGATTTATATAGCTACTATCAAACTTGGGCAAAAAACAGATACGCAAGATGCAGAAGGAAAAGTAATAGAAGAAAAAAATGTGAAATCTGATTTATTAAATGAGGAAAATGTTAAAACAATATTAAATAATTTAAAAGGTAGGCAAGTTCAAACTCCACCAATATATTCTGCAATTAAAGTAAATGGAAAAAAGCTATATGAATATGCCAGAAAAAAACAAGAAGTTGAAATTCCAAAAAGAGAAATTGAAATATATGAAATGGAATTAATAGGCATAAATGAAAGCGAGAAAACAATAACATTTAAAGTGCATTGCTCAAAAGGTACATATATAAGGAGTTTATGCGAAACCATCTCGGAAAAATTAGAAACAGTTGGATACATGAAAGAATTAGACCGCATAAAAGTAGGAAGTTTTTTTGAAAATGAAGCCGTTACATTAGAAGCAATAAAAGAAAATGCTGAAAACAAAGAATTTTGGGCTAAGAACATAATTACGATTGAAGAATTTTTTGAAAATAAGCCTAAAATAATATTGCCAGAATATAAACTAAAATTATTCTTAAATGGAGTAAACTTAAGCATAAAAGCACAAGATGGAATATACAGAGTTTACAGCGGACAAAATATATTTATAGGCACAGGCGTAATAAAAGGTAGTTTACTTAAAAGAGAAATTGTAATATAAAAGACGTTGAAATTTAAAATTTCAACGTCTTTTTATGAGGTTTTGTTTATCACTTTCTACTACTCAAACAAGAAAGTGTCACACCTCTCACCACTCATCTGTCACATCTCACTTCTCAATTAATAATTCTCGCAATTTACTTCAAAATATGCTCTTGGGTGTTTGCAAACTGGGCATATTTCAGGAGCCTCTGTTCCAACATGAATATGTCCACAATTTCTACATTTCCAAACAGTAATACTTCCTTTTTTGAAAACTTCTCCATTACCTAAATTATCAATTAATTTTCTATATCTTTCTTCATGGTGTTTTTCAACTTCAGCAATTCCTCTAAAAGTTTCAGCAATATCAGTAAATCCTTCCTCATCAGCTACTTTAGCAAAATCTGCATACATAGTTGTCCACTCATAATTTTCACCAGCTGCAGCATCATTCAAGTTAGACATAGTATCTCCAATACCTTTTAAATATTTAAAGTGTAATTTTGCATGTTCTTTTTCATTTTCAGCTGTTTCTAAAAATATAGCAGCAATTTGTTCATAACCTTCCTTTTTTGCAACACTTGCAAAATAAGTATATTTATTTCTAGCTTCTGATTCTCCAGAAAAAGCTGCTCTTAAATTTGCCTCTGTTTTTGATCCTTTTAATTCCATAAAAATTCCTCCTTAAAAATAATTTACGCTATTATAATATAGCATAAACTAGAAAAAGTCAATGATAAAATTATATAAAAGTTTGGGAAAATTATTAAAAATAATTGGAATTTAAACCTTGATATTTTAAAATTAATGTAATAGAATAAAGCCATAAATACCAAGATAGAAAGGAAAGATAAAAATGGAAAGAATAAGAGGATTTGAAGTAGCAAAAGGATTTGAAGAAAGCAATATTAATATGCCAGTACGAAAGACAAAATATTCTGCTGGGTATGATATAGAAGCTGCAGAAGATACTGTAGTTCCAGCATTTAAACTAGGTCAAGCACCAACACTTATAAAAACAGGAATTAAAGCATATATGCCAAAAGATGAATATTTAATGCTTTGCAACAGAAGCTCTAACCCAAAGAAAAAAGGACTAGTATTGGCCAATAGTGTGGGAATTATAGATGGAGACTATTATGGAAATCCAGATAATGATGGACACATTATGTTTGCATTTTACAATATAAAAGCAGAAGATATTGAAATAAAAAAAGGTGAGTGTATAGGACAAGCAATTTTTCAAAAATTTGCTATTACAGATGATGACAATGCAGAAGGCGAAAGACTAGGCGGTTTCGGCTCAACAAGTAAATAGGGGACGGTCCCTTTTTGCCCATTTATGGATAATTTGGGACAGGTGAGTAAAAAACTCCCAACAAGTATTACATTTGTTGAGAGTTTTTTTGTCTGTCCCTAAGTAGGACAAAAGTGGTAGATTGGGGACTGTCCCTAACGAAGACACATATTCAAAAAAATTTTCAAAAAACTATTGACAAAATTTAAAAAGGGAGTATAATATTCTTGTAGGTCAAAGAAAGTCAAAGTCAAAACAATAAATTAAATATAATACAAAAGGAAGTGATTAAAGTTGAGAATATCCGATATGATAGAAGAATTTATTAAAGAAATGTTTTCAGATGATGATGCATCTATTGAAATTCAAAGAAATGACTTAGCACAATATTTTAATTGTGTGCCATCACAAATAAACTATGTAATTTCAACAAGATTTAATCCATCACAAGGATACTATGTAGAAAGCAAAAGAGGTGGTGGAGGACATATAAAAATTACAAAAGTAAATGTAACAAAAAGCAATTACTTGATGCACGCAATTAGTAGCATTGGAGACAAGATTACAGCACAAGAAGTTGATATTTTTATTAGTAATTTCCTATCAGAAGGAATTATTTCTCGGAACAGAAGCAAAACTATTAAAAGTAGCAACAAGTGATAATGTACTGACAGTACCGCAAAATATTAAAGATAACTTGCGAGCAAATATTTTTAAAAATATGTTAATTAATTTAGTATAAACCAAAGATGATACGAAACATAAAATAATTAAGGAGGTTGATTTTTATGTTATGTCAAAATTGTGGAAAAAATGAAGTGACTTTTAGATACACACAAATAATAAATGGTGTAAAAAAGGAGATGGCACTTTGCGATAAATGTGCCAAAAGTTTAGGACTAGAAAGTTTGGATTTTAATATGCCAATTAATTTTTCAAACTTTTTAGGAGATTTTTTAAATGGAGCAGTAGATACGGACTTTTTACCAAGCTTTACAAAAACTGGTGTATTGCAATGTGATAATTGTGGTATGACATATAATGAATTTGTAGATGCTGGAAAACTTGGCTGTAGTGAGTGCTATGACATATTCTCAAACTTTTTAGATCCAGTTCTTAAAAGTATACACGCATCTGATACACATGTAGGGAGAAGAAGCAGACTTAGCCTAGCAGATAAAAAAAGAGTTGCAGAAGATATTAAAAAAATTAAAAAAATGAATTCTGAAAATGCAAAAAACGCTAAAAGAGAGGCTAATAGCAAAGAAGAAAAAATAAAAAAATTAAATGCAGAGTTGAAAACAGCTATTAAAGAAGAAAGATACGAAGACGCAGCTAAAATAAGAGACGAAATCAAAAAAATGTCTTAGTTTGGGACAGTCCCCAGTCACCCTATTTAGGGTGACTCAGGGACGCATCTACATTTAAAAACAAATTATTATTGCTAGGAAAAGCAAAAAATAGTGCCAAAGTTATCTTAATTGTGGACAGACTTTAACAAGGGCAAAAAAGAAGGAGGAGAGAATATGCAAAATTGGTATTTACAAAATGGTAAAGATTCAGATGTGGTAATAAGTTCAAGAGTTAGACTAGCTAGAAATTTAATGGATATTCCATTTCCAACAAAGTTTACAAAGGAGCAAGCTAAAAAGGTTTTAGAAAGAGTAAAAGAAATTACACCAAGTATTGGTTATGGGCTAAAGTTCATAAACCTAAATGACTTGGATGATATTACAAAAGTAAGCCTAGTGGAAAAGCATGTAATTAGTCCAGAGTTTGCTATGAATAAACAAAAAATAGGTGGTATGGTTATAAATGATGAGGAAAATATTTGCATGATGATAAATGAAGAAGACCATATTCATATTCAGGTTTTTAGCTCTGGATTGGACCTAGAAAATTTGAAAAATTTAGCTATTGAAATAGATGAAAAATTAGATAATATGGTAAATTATGCTAGCCATGAAAAATATGGGTATTTAACTTCCTGCCCAACAAATGTTGGAACAGCGATGAAGGCATCTGTAATGGTGCATTTGCCAGCATTAACAATGACAGGAAATATTGGAAAAATATTTAATATTGTCAATGGCTTTGGCATGAATATTCGTGGAATTTATGGAGAAGGCACACAAAGCCAAGGAGATATTTATCAAATTTCTAATAAACAATCACTTGGAATTACAGAAAATGATATTATTAAGAATTTAAATATTATTACAGAAAGAGTAATTGAACAAGAAAGGATGGCAAGAAAATATTTAGCTAAAAATTCAATAGACTTAGAAGATAGAGTTTACCGCGCATATGGAACTTTGGCATATGCAACAAAACTTTCATCTGATGAGTGTAAAAAACTGCTTTCATATGTAAAATTGGGAACGGATTTGGGAATAATTAAAGAATTAAATGATAGCAAAATATCAAAGTTATATTTATACAACCAACCTGCAAATTTACAGAAGTATGTAGGAAAACCACTAGATGGATATGAGAGGGAAATTAAGAGACCAGAAGTGATTAAAGAGATAATGTCAGCTTAGGGACGGGTCCCAGTCGCCCTAATTAGGGCGACTAGGGGACGCTTCATAATAGTTATAAATAATATAATAAATTAAAGATTTGGAGGAGAAGCGTCCCAACTCACCCTATTTAGGGTGAGTGGGACCCGTCCCCAATCAGGAAAGGAAGTGTATTATTATGATGTATAAATTTACAAATAGAGCTGAAAAAGCCTTGGAATTTGCGGCAGAGCTTGCTGCAGAATTTGGACATAATTATATTGGAACAGAACATATTTTATATGGCTTGGCAAAAGAAGGTACAGGTGTTGCAAGCAAAGTATTAGAAATGCAAAACATTACCCCTGACGAGATTGCACAGGAAATTGACAATTTAATAGGCAGAGGAGAAGAGATTGAGGATATTTCTGATATTGGTTTTACACCTAGAAGCAAAAGAGTAATTGAAAGTGCTTTTATAGAGTCTAGAAAATTAGGCTCTGAATTTATCGGAACAGAACATTTACTAATTGGTATTATGCGTGAAGGTGATAGTGTTGCTGTTCGTATTATGATGGATTTAAATGTAAGCCCACAAAAATTATACAATGAAATTATTAAGGTTATTAACGAAGATGATAATGCTAGTATGCCTGATAGACAGGGAAATAACAAAGCGCGTGGCAGTTTTAACCAAACTCCAACACTAAATCAATTTGGTACAGACTTAACTAAAAGAGCAGAGGAAGGAAAACTAGATCCAATTATAGGAAGAAAAAACGAGATAGAAAGAGTTATACAAATTCTATCAAGAAGAACTAAAAATAACCCATGTTTAATTGGTGAGCCCGGTGTTGGTAAGACTGCGGTAGCAGAAGGGTTAGCCGAAAAAATAGTTTCAGCTAATGTGCCAGAGATGTTAAAAAATAAAAGAGTTGTAAGCCTAGATATTGCAAGCATGGTGGCTGGCGCAAAATACCGTGGAGATTTTGAGGAAAGAATAAAAAAATGCCTAGAAGAAGTTAAAAAAGCAGGAGATGTTATATTATTTATAGATGAAGTTCATACTATTGTTGGTGCTGGCTCTGCAGAAGGTGCAGTTGATGCTGCAAATATTTTAAAACCACTATTAGCAAGGGGAGAAGTACAAGTTATAGGTGCTACAACCTTGAATGAATACCGTAAATATATTGAAAAAGATAGTGCATTAGAAAGAAGATTTTGCCCAGTAACAGTTGGAGAGCCAACAGAGGAAGAAACAATACAAATATTAAAAGGTATTCGTGATAAATATGAGGCACATCATAATGTAAAAATTACAGATGAGGCAATAAGAGCAGCAGTGGAATTATCTACAAGATATATTAATGATAGATTTTTACCAGATAAGGCAATAGATTTAGTTGATGAGGCAGCATCCCGTGTAAAAATGAGAACTTATACACAGCCAGATGTTCTAAAAAAATTAGAGGATAAAATTGCGGAAATAGGAAAAGAAAAAGAAGAAGCAATTCGTAGCCAAGACTTTGAAAAGGCTGCAAGTCTTCGTGATAAAGAAAGAGAGCAAAAAGAAAAACTAGAAAAAGAGACTGAAAAATGGAAAAACAAAAACAATAAAAATGTAACAGCATTAACAGAAGAGGACATTGCAGAAGTTGTGGCAAGTTGGACAGGTGTTCCTGTACAAAGATTAACACAAAGTGAAAATGAAAAACTTAAAAATCTAGAGCAAACATTGCATAAAAGGGTAATAGGACAAAATGAAGCAGTAGATGCTGTGGCAAAAGCAATTAGAAGGGGCAGAGTAGGGCTAAAAGACCCTAACCACCCAATAGGTTCATTTCTATTTTTGGGTCCAACTGGTGTTGGTAAAACAGAACTTTCAAAGGCATTGGCAGAAGCATTATTTGGAAACGAAGAAGCTATGATACGTATTGATATGTCTGAATATATGGAGCCACACTCAGTTGCAAAATTAATTGGTTCACCTCCAGGATATGTTGGGTTTGATGAAGGTGGACAGTTAACAGAAAAAGTTAGAAGAAAACCATATTCTGTTATATTATTTGATGAAGTAGAAAAAGCCCACCCAGATGTTATGAATATGTTACTTCAAATTTTAGACGATGGACGATTAACTGATAGCCAAGGAAGAACTGTAAACTTTAAAAATACTGTTATAATAATGACATCCAATATTGGTGCAAGGCTAATTACAGATAAAAACACTTTGGGATTTTCTGCATCAAGTGACAAAAAAGAAGAAACACAAAAAGAATATGAAAACATTAAAAAAGATGTTATGGGAGAGCTAAAAAAACAATTTAGACCAGAATTTATAAACCGTATTGATGAAATTATTGTATTCCACAAATTAAATGATGAAGATGTAAAACAAATAATTGACATTATGTTAAAACAAGTTGAAAAACGTATGAAAGAGCAAGATATTGAAATAGAACTTGATGATAGTGTAAAAGACTTAATTGCTAAAAAAGGTGTGGATACAAATTATGGGGCAAGACCACTTAAAAGGACTATTCAAAACATATTAGAAGATAGAATTGCAGAAGCAATTTTAGATGGAGAAATAAAGCCACATAAATTGGCTAAAATAAGTGCAAAAGATGAAAAGCTGATTATAGAGTAGATTTAAAAAGCTAGCGTAACGCTAGCTTTTTAAAATGGGTTTACATGTACTACAGCTTTGTATATTTTATCCAATGCTTCTACATTTTGCTCTAATTGGTCAGCTAATTTATGGCTTTCAAATGTAGACATATTGCCATCCACATAAATTGTTAAAACAACAACATATTGGTAACCAACAGGAGTAGATGAAATTTCATCTACTTTTTGTATTTCCTTATAATTATGTGCTAAATCAAGTATTATATCTGAAGTGTTTTGGTCAAGTGAAATATCCATTAAAACATTGTAGCTTTCAACAAAAATTTTAACACCAGTTATGCAAATCCATATAGAAATTCCAATACCAACTACACCATCAAACCAATAAATATTTGCTAAAGTAAGTAAAATTGAAACAAGTGTAAAACTAGTTACAATGCAGTCATTACGGTGGTCTTTGGTATTTGCTTCTAATAATATATTTTCAAATTTCTTAGCAAGACTCTTAGTATATATGTATAAAGTGAGTTTTACTATTATAGTAATAATACAAACAAATATTAAAAACCATGAAAAGGTTAACTCACTACCATAAATTAAAGTATAAATGGAATCATATAATAGTTTAAAAGCAATTACTACCATGGAAATTCCTATAAATAACGAAAAAATATATTCAGCTTTTCCATGACCAAAATTATGTGTTCTATCTTGCGGCTCACTAGCAATTTTGTTACCAATAAAAGTCATTAAAGAAGCAAAAATATCACCAGCACTATTTGCTGCGTCTGCAATCATAGCTTGGCTTCTAAAAATAAAACCTACGGTTCCTTTAATAATTAATAAAAATAGATTTCCTAAAATTCCAAATAATCCAGCCTTTTTAGTTTGTTCAAAACGGTCCATCTTGTAAAAACATCTCCTTGTTTATTTTATGCAATACAAAATATTATATCATGTATTTTAAAATAAACAAGTGAAAAAAATTAAAAGTTGCACAAAAATTACAACCATGTTATAATTATAACTAGTTCATACAAAGGAGCAAATATATGGAGTTTATGGGTATTATATATATACTTATTTTTATAATTTTTGCATTAGTTATATCAGCAATTTTTCAAATAAGAGCAGCAGGTATAAAAATTAAAGATTTTTGGGGTTTTATTCAGGCAAATGAAATGCTTGATAAATTATATAAATTTTCTAAAAGGGCAAAAACAATGAGCCCACAGGAACAAATTATATTTTTAGCAGAAGCGGAAAAAGTATTTGATGCATATGATAAAATTCCTACAATTGTATGGGAAAATGAGTATCGAAAATATTCGGAAGTTTTGGAAACATATAAAAATATTCGTGTTTCAAGATGGAGCGAGGAAAATTCAAAAAATGTGTAATTAAAGGTGTCGTTTTTGGGACAGTCCCCAAAACGACACTTTTATTTTTCAAGCCCACAATTATATTATGACGTTTGTCCTTGCTGTCGCCTTCCTTCCTCATGTCAAAAATAAATTTTTGACATGGGTTAAGTGGTTGGAAGGCTCTAGAACTACGCTAGTGCTCCGCCTGCGCGGACTTCACTTTCATAATATAATTGTGGGACATCAAGCAATAATTAATACTTGTTTTCGGAACCTGTCCCCAAAAACTTCAAAAAAATTTTTGCAATAAAATACAAAAAATTACATATAATATATAGAGAATAAAAAAAGGAAAGTGAATTTTGTATGAAAATTAGATATTTTGACCATGCAGCAACAACACCAGTAGGGGAAAATGTATTAAAAGCAATGCTTCCATATTTTTGTGAGGAATATGGTAATGCTTCATCAATATATAGCATAGGAAGGCAGTCACGAAAAGCAATAATTGAAGCAAGGAAAAAAGTTGCACAAGCTATTGGAGCAAAACCACATGAAATTTACTTTACTTCATGTGGGAGTGAAAGTGATAATTTAGCGATTAAAGGAGTTTCATATGCAAATAAAAATAAAGGAAAACATATTATTACAAGTAAAATAGAACACCCAGCTGTTTTAAATACTTGCAAAACTTTGGAACAACAAGGTTTTGAAGTGACTTATTTAAATGTAGATGAAGATGGTTTTGTGGATTTGCAGGAATTAGTAAACTCAATTAAGCCAACAACTATTTTAATTACTATAATGTTTGCAAATAACGAAATTGGTACAATTGAGCCAATTGAAGAAATAGGAAAAATTGCTCATAAAAAAGGAATTGTATTCCACACCGACTGTGTTCAGGCAATAGGTAATGTAAGGTTAAATGTAAATGAATTAAATATTGATTTACTATCAATGTCAGCACACAAGTTTTATGGACCAAAAGGAATAGGTGCGCTTTATATAAGGGAAGGAATAGAAGTAGAAAAAATACAAGATGGTGGTCATCAGGAAAGGGATAAAAGGGCTGGAACAGAAAATGTGGCAGAAATTGTTGGCTTGGGAGAAGCAATAGATGAAATTTATAAAAATTATGATGGATATAATAAAAAGTTAACAGATTTAAGAGATTATTATATACAAAAGGTACAGGCTAAAATTCCAACTTGTAAGTTAAATGGAGATAGAACAAAAAGACTACCAGGAAATGCTAATATATCTTTTCCAAATGTAAATGCACAGGAGTTACTAATAGAATTGGATAAAAAGGGAATTTGTGCTTCTGCAGGTTCTGCTTGTAGTAGTGGCTCTGGTAATGGCTCACATGTGCTAACTGCCATAGGTTTACCCATAAGTTTAGCAAATGGAAGCTTGCGCACAACATTCGGAAAAGAAAATACAATGGAAGATGTGGATTTTTTAGTGAATTCTTTAGTAGAAATTATACCAAAATTACAAAAATAGCAAAAAACACTAGTAATTAACTAGTGTTTTTCTCAGACTGTTGACAAAATATATACAAATATTTTGTAAAGTTTCTGACTAAAAATACAAATAAGGTATGTCAATAACTTTTAAAAATGTCACCCCTAAACGCAGGAATTAATTTTTAGAAATGTCACCCCTAGCTAGTTA
>CALXUZ010000003.1 GCA_944391825.1 uncultured Clostridia bacterium
ATGTTGTAACAGGTGTTATGAGTTTTGAAGAAATGGATGCAATGATGTATAAAATTGAAGGAGAAGATTTGTATTTAATTGGTACAAGTGAGCATTCTATGATTGGTAAATTTAAAGACCAATTATTACCTAAAAATCAATTACCATATACAATGACTTCTTATTCACCATGCTTTAGAAAAGAAAAAGGTGCACATGGCATTGAAGAACGTGGTGTTTACCGTATTCATCAATTCGAAAAACAAGAAATGATAGTAGTATGTGAACCAGAAAATAGCTGGGAGTGGTATGATAAGCTATGGTCATATACAGTTGAATTATTTAGAAGCATGGATATTCCTGTTCGTACACTTGAGTGTTGTAGTGGGGATTTAGCAGATTTAAAAGCTAAAAGCTGTGATGTTGAAGCTTGGAGTCCAAGACAGAAAAAATATTTCGAGGTTGGAAGTTGCTCTAATTTAACAGATGCACAAGCAAGACGTTTAGGAATTAGAATTAAAGGTGAAAAAGGAAATTATTATGCACATACATTAAATAATACTGTTGTTGCTCCTCCTCGTATGTTAATTGCACTACTAGAAAACCACTATAACGAAGATGGCAGTGTTACTATACCAGAAGTGTTATGGCCATACATGGGTGGAACTAAGGTTTTAATGCCTAAAAAATAATTTTGAAAGGATTTTTGTTATGTTGATTAAAAACCCTATATTAACAGTTTCAGCTGTAAGCCCTAAGCAATACCCAAAAGATAATTTACCAGAAATTGTTCTGGTTGGCAAATCAAATGTAGGTAAATCTTCGTTCATAAATACTTTAGTTAATCGCAAAAAATTAGCCAGAACCAGTAGCGAACCTGGCAAAACTAGGCAAATAAACTTTTATAACATGGATAATAAATTTTATTTGGTTGATTTACCTGGATATGGATATAGTAAAATGTCAAAACAAGAACAAGAAAAAGTCGGAAATTTTATAGAAGAATATTTGCAAAAAAGCAAAAATATAGCTCTAATTGTTTTTTTACTAGATATTCGTCATGAACCAACTTCAAATGATAAATTAATGTATGACTATATTTTTAAAACAAATTTACCTTGCCTAATAATTGCAAATAAGGCTGATAAGATTGCTGTTACTAAAGTAGAATCAGCAGTTAATAGCCTGCAAGAAATCTTAAATCCTTTAAAAGACATTGTTTTTCTTCCATTTTCAAGTGAAAGAAAAATTTATACAGATGATGTTTGGAACATTTTAAAACAATACATCCATTGACTATTATATATTTTTGTTATATAATAGTTGTATGTTCAATAGAACTAGCACATTTCTATTTGTTCTAATTGAGCAAATAAAATCAAAGGGGGCCATTTTATGGCATCAGGTAGTCTTAAGCAGTATGCAGTCGTAGGTTTCCTTTCTGACGATGAAGCGCATAGCGCAATGAAAGCTGCACTTCGGGAATTCAGAAGTGACCTCAGCACCTTTCACAATCTGAGTCATTGTGAAGGTAATATTGTCTATCTTCACGCCCGAAACCTTGAGGAAAAAAAGTATATTGAAAACTTCCTCTTGGCACAACCAGGAGCGCAACCCAAGGGTTGCCGTTGTAAGATTTGAGGCTATATATAGAGGGTGTCCTTTTTAGGACACCCTCTCCCTGTTATTTTACAATCTTTCTAATTCTTTTTTCTATGCTTTCTTTTCCCAACACTTGCATAATTTCATATAAATCTGGTGTGTTTTGCCTTCCTGTTAAACTTACCCTTAATACTGTACTAATATCTCCCACATGGCCTGGCCATTTTTCAGGTTCTTGCTTATATATTTTTACTTCTCTTGCATATCCTAATTCTTCAGATAAGTCCTTAATTTTATCAAACCATGCTTGTTTATCATCATTTATATCAAAATATTTTTCCAAATATAATTTTAGAATTCTCTTTATTTCCTCAGGCTCATTAATTTTTCCATATTCAAGTTCGGAATTATCATTTAAAAATTCTTCATCATACATATATATAATGGCATTTTTTAAATCTGACCATTTGCTAATATCTTTTCTTGGTTTTGCATTTCCTCTTTCTATACCTAAAATTCTTAAAGCATATTCTTTATCATCTAATAATTTTAAAAGTTCAGCATCATAAGTTTTTGCCCAATTATACGCCTCATTATATACCTCTTCTGCAGTAAACTTTGATATTACATTTTTAGAAATATCCAAAATCTTAATAATATCAAATAAAGCTCCACTTACACTCATTTTGTTTAGTTGTAATTCAAAATCATCTAACAAAGCATTTGGATTTGCTTTTCTCCAACTTTCAAAATTAGAATTGGCAATATTCATTAAATATTCCACAACTGCCTCTTTGGGAATTCCTTCTTCTGTATAATAACTAACAGCTGCTTCTGGGTCTTTACGTTTACTTAATTTCCTTTTTCCACCATTATCTTCTTTCATAATCGGTGAAATATGTGCATATTTAGGTGTTTTAAAACCAAGCATTTGAAATAACTGCAAATGCAAAGGAATTGAAGAAAGCCACTCATCACCACGGATAACATGTGTTGTGTGCATTAAATGGTCATCAACAGCATGTGCAAAATGATATGTTGGAAGTCCATCAGCTTTAATAATAACAATATCTTGGTCATTTTCAGGAAATTCCACATTTCCTTTTATAATATCATGATGTCTAATTTTTTTATCTTCTCTACCAGGAGATTTTAGCCTTATTATATATGGCTCCCCTGCTTTTATTTTTTCCATTGCTTCTTCAACTGTTAAATTTCTGCAATGAGCCCATACTCCGTAATATCCAGGTCTTATTTTAGCATTTTCCTGTTTTTGCCTCATTTCATCCAATTCTTCTGTACTACAAAAACATGGATATGCCTTTCCCTGTTCTATTAAATATTTTGCATATGCTTGGTAAATATCTTTTCTTAATGATTGTTTATATGGTCCATAATCACCAATTTCATCTGTTTCACTTGTCATACCCTCATCAGGAGTTAACCCAAAATCCTTTAAAGAATTTATAATACCAGTTACACCATTTTCTACTTCTCTTTTTTGGTCAGTATCTTCAACTCTTAAAAAGAATACTCCATTTGTTTGTTTTGCCATTTTTCTAGCAATTACCACTTGATATAAAGAACCTAAATGCACAAAACCAGTTGGGCTAGGTGCAAACCTTGTTACAATAGCGCCTTCTTCTAGTTTTCTTTCTGGATATTTTTCTTCATAATATGAAATTGGTTTTGCATTTGGAAAAATTAAATCAGCTAAATCTTTGTAATTCATAATTACACACAATCCTTTCTTAAGATACAAATGTTGTTGAAAAAGAATTTTTTCAACCTTTAAATAAACAAATTTTAACGTGCTTATATAAGCACGTTACTATTTTACAACATTTTTAATTAATATTCAATGGGTTGACTCTTAATCATTTGAATTAATTCTGGCATAGCCACTTCATTGTTTGCAAATTTTTTAAACATATCTATATCATTTTGTGTAATTTCCATACCTTCTATTGCTAAATCATTTTGGATATTTTCTATATTAAAATTAAAAACTTCTTCATTAAACATTTTTTACCCTCCAAAATTCGATTTATAGTATAACCACACTACATATCTATTATACCACAAATTCACAAAAAAGTCCAGCTTTTTTGGGGACGGGTCCCAGTCACCCTATTTAGGGTGACTTAGGGACGGTTCTTCTAATCCCTTCTTTAGTGTCAGTCGCAAATATTACCCCTTGTGTCCTACCTAAGGACAAATTTGTGCTAAAAAAAGAGCCTTAAATAGGCTCTTTTAAATATGAATTCATATAATTTATATAAATTTCAGATTATTTTTTGTTTACTAAATCTTTTAAAGCTTTACCAGCTTTGAATACAGGTGCTTTAGATGCAGGAATTTTAATTTCTTCTTTAGTTTGTGGGTTTCTTCCTTTTCTAGCAGCTCTTTTTCTAACTTCAAAAGATCCAAATCCAACTAATTGAACTTTATCTCCTTTTGTTAATGCTTCTGCTATTACTGTTGTAAATGCATTTAATGCTACCTCAGCATCTTTTTTTGTTGCTCCTGTTTTAGCTGCCATAGCTGAAATTAATTCTGATTTGTTCATTTTAATATACCTCCTATAAGATTTTGAATATGTAGAACTTTTTCTACTAATAACTTAATTCGTCATTATTTGATAAAATCCTTCTTTTTTTTATTATTTTTTTCCGCAAAGCCTATGTTTTTGCTGGTTTTGCAAGTATGAAACCTTAGATTTCTTTGTTTTAGCCAGCTACGTGTTTCTCCTTACTCACATACGGCTTTAAGAATTCATAAAACTTTTTTCCATATGGTAGCATAAATATTTCTTCTTTAGAAAAAATTTTAAGCAATACTACTAAAATTATATATACTGTAAAGGCTGTTAATATTGCTAATATGATAACCATATTTGCATTTTTTATTACAGAAAATAAATATAAATATGTATAATATGACGTTCCCCCCATAATTGCTACTGCAATTAATGGCTTAACTATAAATTTTTTATAATCCAATTTTATTTTTATCTCTTTTTTTAATACCTTAAATTCAATGCTTACTGCAATCATATGGCAAACTGCTGTTGCAAATGCTGCCCCTGCCGTTCCACCCAAAATGCAGACTTCTGGATTAATCGGAACCAACAATAAATTTAAAATCAATTTAATTATAACCCCAGTTCCAAGTGCAATTGCAGGCACAAATAATTTTCCTAATCCATGTAATGTTGCACTAATAGTTTGCTCCAATACTATAAAAATAATGCTCAAACAGCTAATTTGATATATAAAACTTCCTGAAGTTGCATTTGGAAAAAGCAATCTTAAAATTGGTTCTGCAAATATAATCATACAAACCATAAATGGTAAACCTATTAATGTACTAATTAATATGGAAAAAGAAACTCTTTTTCTAATAGTCTCGAAATCGCCTATAGCTTTCGCAGATGATATGGCAGGAATTAAAGCTGTAGCAAATGCTATATTTAAAGACATTGGAAGTGTCACCAAAGTATCCACCTTTCCACTTAAAATTCCATATTGTGTTTTTGCCTGGTCACTACTCAAAAAATTCTTTAATCCCCTCACAACTGTCATTGAATCTATATTTTTATTTATTGTACCCATTATTCCTGTAAGAGACATTGGTACAGACACAGATAATATTTGTTTTAATGTTTTTCTTACTCTTGTTGCTTTGTGATTAACTGTATTTTTTATTTCCCATGCAATTTCTTTTTTCATATTTTTATAATATTTATATAAATATAAAAAACATAATATTGTTGCTAAGCTTGTTGCCAAATTTGCTCCAGCAGCCATAATAGTTGTATTAACACCAGATAAAATGCTAATTATTTCTACTAATGTTATAGAAAAAACTGTTTTAAAAAATTGTTCTAAAGTTTGCGAATTTGCTGTTACTTTTAAATTTTCTCTTCCACTAAAATATCCTTTAATAACACATGAAATCGATACAAAAAATATTGATGGAGAAAGTGCTACAAGTGTTAATTCTGCCTCTGGAATTTGTAAAACATTTTGTGCAATAAATTTTGCTCCTAAAAATAGAATAGTGCTAGATAAAAATCCCAGTGTACCAAAACTAATTAACGCTATTTTAAAAATATGGTGTGCACCTTTATGGTCACCAATTGCAACTTTTTCAGAAATTAATTTTGAAACAGCATTTGGAACTCCCATTGAAGAAATTGTTAAAAATAGAGCATAAATTTGAAATCCGCTACTATAAATTGCATTTCCTATATCGCCAAACCCTTCTCTATTTGTTAAATAAAGTTTATATATCACTCCTAGACATTTTACTAAAATTTGTGAAAACATTAAAACAAAGACACTCTGCATAAAGCTTTCTTTTTGTATTGCTCTTTTCTTCATTTTTGCCTCTTTTCCCTATGTTTTTGTTAAATTTTATGCAGTGATACTAAATTTTAGACATTAAGTCTAATAGCCAATTGTCCATTTGGCTTATAAAATACAATTAAAATCAACATTTTTCGTAAAATCTCTTGTTTTTTTCTTCATTTTATAGGATAATATATATGTATGATTAGAAAGAAAGCGGTGAACTTTTTTGAAAATAATAGATAACTTTTTAAAGTTTTTAAAAACAGATAGAAATACATTTGCAACATATATTTTAACATTAATTTCTGCATATATTTTAATTGATAGAATTGTAGAATTACTGTTTATTATATTTACCGGTGTTGCTTATTCATATTGGGGACCAATAGAATATTTCTTTGCATTAGCATGTATAACCTTTGCATTTTTATTCTCAGGTGGTTCAAAATTTGCTAAATCTGATGTTGATAAATTGCGAATTTTCCACACATTTATAATAACCTTTTATGTGGTTGCAATGTCAGCAGGTGTGCAATGGCTTAACCAAGCATTATGGATAGGATTATTATCACTTCCAAACTATGCAGATTTAGCAACTAATTTTTACTATTTGTTCAGGCCAGCATTTACTGCATTAGGGCTTTACATACCACTTGTCACATTTTATAAATTATTTAAATGGCTATTATTTACAATTAATGATACAAAAGATATTCGCGATTCCATATTTGATTATGGTGGAATTAGTTTATCCTCAGATAAAGAAGCACATGGCGCATATACTTGTGAAGTAAAAGTCTGTGTGGACTCAGAAAATGGGCAAGATATATACATACCAGAGAGTAAGCGTTTTGAATCATTTTTAGTTGTTGGTGTTTCTGGCTCTGGTAAAACCACAATGGTTTATGAGCCAATGCTTGCCAGAGATATAGAAAGAAAATCTTTCTTTAAAGAAGTATCTAAAGAACTTGGTTTTACCGCATTAAAAACAGGACTTGCAACTATTGATTGCCCTTATGATAATGACTATATAAATGAGCATTTTAGTTTAGACATGCTAATTCCAAATCCAGATAAAATAGATACTTATAAAGCATTTATGAAAAAAATGATTATTAGTAGTTCTGGAGATAAAATTGTATATAGAAATATGGGTATTACATATGTTTCTGCTGAACATGAATCTGTAGAAAAAATTAAAAAAGTGGCTGATAATTTTCATATACCAGTTAACTTAGTAGACCCAAACCGTGCAGACTCACCTGGATTGAACCCATTTGTTTATTCAGACCCTATAAAAACAGGTGTTGCAATTTCTTCTGTTTTAAAAGGTTTATTCGTACATAGTAGACCAGATACAGAGCTTGCATACAGAGAAAATGAAGCTGTGCAAATTATAGAAAACTTATCAATTTTATTAAAAGAAATGTATCCTTTACAACATGAAGGCTTACTTCCAAACCTAGAGGATATGCTAAATATGCTAACAGACTTCAGCTTAGTAGAAAAGACTGTTGAGGAAATGAAGCAAATTCCTGAACTAGCAGAAAAATACCGTATTTTAATTAAATATTTTGAAAACAACTTTTATGAAAGCGGTAAAAATGTATTTAATGCAAAAAAATCTGTTTCTACTGCATCTGCTGAACTAGATAATTTACTAAGATATCCAGGTGTTAAAAGTATTTTATGTAATAGGTCTAATAACCTAGAATATGATAAAATTTTAGCAAATGGTGATGTAACTTTACTATGCACACGCAGAGGTGATTTAGGAGAAACTGCACATAAGGCTTTTGGTTTATTCTTCTTGTTACTAATGCAGCAATCTGTGCTTTCAAGACCAGGAAATGACAGCACACGTATACCACACTTTTTATATATTGATGATTTCCCTGCATATATTTGTAAAGCAACAGAACCAATATATACTTTATACAGAAAATATAAAGTTGCTACAGTTCTAGATTCTCAGAACTTATCACAATTAAAAGGTGATGCATATACAGATTCTCGTGGTACTTATTTTAGAGATTTAATTTTAGCTAATACTGTTAATAAATTTATATTTGGTAATGCTTTACCAGAAGATGTTAAATGGTGGGAAACTGCAATGCAAGATAAGAGAGAGTGGGATTGGACTGATACTTATAATTCTGATAAAACAGAATATGATTCTAAAAAAGGTGGTATTAAATTTCAATGGACACCAAATTATAAAGCTGGTAAAATTATGTCCTTAAAATCTAAACAGGTTATTTATAAAGTAAAAGACCTAAAAGGCAAGAGTATTGTTAATAAGGGTAAAGTAGATTTTATGGAAGCTAAATACAAAACACCACAAAAAGTTAAGAACTATGATTTTACTAAATTTACTAATGGTATTTACAACTCAGAGTCAGTAGCTAAAAAAATATTTAACAAAAACAGAGGCAATTATGCAGCAGCCACTTCTAGTAATGATAATTATGATGTGGAACGCGAATACGACCCAATAAAAACAGATACATCTGATTCAAATTACTTTTTAGATAATGATGATGCAATTATTTTTGATTTGAATAAAAAGAAAAACGATAATGCATAAGTAAATATAAATATAAAATATTGTTTTTTTACATTAATTATGCTATAATTTAATTATTGTATATTTTATACAATTAAAAATCTCAGCTAGATTGGATTACTTTGAAAGGAGAGTTTTCCATGAGTTATGTTCCTAATATTGATGATTGCTCCTATGACGAAGAAATGGGTGCATTCTATGATTCGGAATCCGGTAACTACTATACCGAGGATGAAAATGGCTTTATCTATGAAGCGGGAGATGAAAATCGCTGTAATTAATTTTAAACATTAGATAAACATTATTTCTAGCTGAGAAAAACCCCAAGTTCAATAACTTGGGGTTTTTTTAAATTCCTAATAATTTAACTTCAATATTTTCCATTTTATATTTTTGTGTTTGCTCATCTAATTTAAATTCTACTAATGTTTTTTCTAAAGTTTCCTCATTTTGTCTTAAATCTGTTGTAAAGTATAATTTAATATTAGATATTTCCACTCTATTTATTACAATTGTTTTAAATGTTTCTGCCATGTGTTTTTCATCTTCACAAACTAATATTAGTTGTGGAAGTTGCATACATCCAGAATCTCCTGTCTGATAATTCTCATAAAAGTCTTTATATAGCTTCATTTTATCAACCGTTTTCTTTTCCCAGTCATCTTCCCTACGTATTACTTCAAAAACAAATTGTATTGATTTATTATTCTTAGTTAATTTTACACTTCCGCCACTTGCTTTAAATATTTTTCCTGCCATTTTAGCTGTAAATGCTGGTTTTGGTATATAAGAATCAAATGCTTTTACTTTTCTTAAATATGCTATCATAACTTGATTTCCAGCCAATCTTTTCTTTATCATTGCAACAGGCTTTGTGTTATCTGTTGGTTGCCATTTACAGTCAATTCCACGCGAATTAAGCAGATATTTTCCCATTTTTTCTAGGCAGTAAATACGGTAAATTCCCTTTCCATCTTCTGAATCAAAATAGTATCTAGTTAATATTTTTGTTTTTACTAATTGCTCTAGTTTTGTATTTAGTTTATCTTGTGAACCAATTTCAATTCCTTTCCACTCTAGCATTTGTAATAATTGCCTTGAAGTAATAAATTCAAATTCATTTACTAATTCCATAATTGCAAAATGAAGGTCATTTATATGCCCTATATTAATTCTATGGATAATTTGGTTCATTGATACATATCCATCTTTTCCATCAAAAACTTTAAGTTCACCTTTCCTAATTGCAAAAGGTGATACGGTTGCTTTAATTTCATTATCTTCTACCATAATTTTCCTCCTTTTAATCTCTAGTTAGTAGATTAAATAATTGATTATACTTTTAATAAGTTATATCTAATTATTAATACATTGTACTAATAACAGTTTATATTGTAGCATATTAATTAAATTTTGTCTAATTTTTTCTAAGCAAGCTTGATATTTCTGAAAGTTTTAAATATCTCCACTCTCCCAATTTTAAATCCTTAACAGATAGGAGTCCTATCTTACTCCTATGAAGTGCTAAAACTTTTTTTCCTACTCCTTCGCACATACGCCTTACTTGTCTATTTTTTCCTTCATGAATTACTATTTCAATTCTAGAAATTTGTTTTTCTTTATCTATTTTCATAATTCTAACCTTAGCAGGTCTTGTAATACATTCTCCAATATCTACTCCATTTTGCAGATTTTCTATTTCTCCTTCTGTAATTATTCCTTTTAAAGTCACTTGATATGTTTTTGTAATTTCATGTTTCGGGTGAGTTACCTCAAATATAAAATCACCATCATTACTAAAAATTAAAGCACCAGAAGTATACATGTCAAGTCTTCCAACTGGAACTACATGTTCTTTAACATCTTTTATAAGTTCCATTACAGTTGGTCTTTCAAATTGGTCCTTCATTGTTGTTACATACCCTATTGGCTTATTTAATAATATATATACTTTTTTAGTATTATTATTAATCTTTTTGTTTTCAAATTCAATTTCATCTTTTTCTGGATTTATTTTTGTTCCAAGCTGATTTACAACTTTTCCATTTACTTTTACTTTTCCTGCCAAAATAGCTTCTTCTGCTTTTCTCCTAGAACACACTCCTTGGTTTGCTAAAAACTTTTGTAATCGCTCTTCCATCTTAATTCTTCCTATTCTTTTTCTAATTCTTCTAAAACTTTGCTAAAATATACTGGTAGTGGCGCTTCTAGATGCATCTGCCTTTTTGTAATGGGATGTATAAAATCCAAACTTGCGCTATGTAACATTTGCCCTTCCACACCAAATTCATTTTTTCCACTAGAATATACCATATCCCCAACTACAGGATGTCCAATTTCTGCCATGTGAACTCTAATTTGATGAGTTCTACCAGTTTCAATTCTAACTTCTATATATGTATAATTTTTAAATCTTTTTAATACCTTAAAATGTGTAATAGCTTCTTTTCCTTTTTTAGTAACAGACATTTTCTTTCTGTCTTTTTCACTTCTTCCAATTGGCATATTAATAGTCGCTTCGTTTTCACTTATTACACCTCTTACAAGTGCAAGATATGTCTTTTTTACTTGCCTATTTTGTATCTGCTGACTAATTCCGCAAATGTGCTTTATCATTTTTAGCAATTATTAATAATCCAGATGTATCTTTATCTAACCTATGCACAATACCTGGTCTTAGCTCACCACCTACCCCAGATAAATTTTTGCAATGTGCCATTACTGCATTTACAAGTGTACCATCTGGGTTTCCGTGCAGCAGGATGCACAACCATACCTTTTGCTTTATTTACTACAATAATGTCATCATCTTCGTAAATAATATCTAATGGTATTTTTTGTGCCTCTAAATTAGTAGACTTAGCCTCTGATATTATTATATTAATTTTGTCATCTATCTGTAATTTATATGAAGCTTTTGAAACTTTTCCATTTACAGTAATGTTCCCTTCTTCAATTAGTCTTTGTACCGCCATGCGTGATATATCTTCTATTTCTGCAATATATTTATCTAATCTTTGTCCTTCTTCTTTTACAATTAGTTCCTTCAATCTAATCTCCTTTTTATAATCAATATATATGTTACACAACTATTTTCTAGCACTAAATCTATAAAATCTAAATTTTACATCTTTTATAATCAATGCTTAGTCAGCTAAACGTTCATAAACCACAAAATAGTCATCTGTATATAACTCTTTGTAATTGTCATCCCTTGATAAAAACATATTTAGTTTTGTCTTTTTACCAATAATAACATGTGTTATATCATATTTCTCCATTTTATTCTCATAATATGCACTAATACTAGAAACACTAATATAATCAGAGAAAATATCCCTTCCTTCCCATTTTCCTTCTTCATTTTTACTTCCATTAAATTCTGGTGCATACAAATCTGCCCTTGAATCAATAAATACTGGAATTCCTCTGAATATCAAATAGCTGCCATAATTATATTCATTAAATAGTCTCATATTTTCAATATCAATATTTTCTAAAATATAATTTGCTGCATCTACTGGGTAAGATTTTTCATTAACAAAATGATCATTTTCTTTTCCTTTATACATTAAAACACTAAGTGTTATTGCTATTGCAATTGTTAAAATTCTTCCTAAAATTGTAGTAATAAACTCCATTACCATTTTAGTAAAGTGTGGACTATACTTTTCTATTAATGAAGCAATCATCTTTGCAAATATAAATCCACATATTATTACAAAAATTGAAGCTTGCCTTCTAGACATAAAGCATAATAATGTAAGTCCCCCTAGCATAAAGAAATCACGTAAAGTTGCTTTTGTGTCTGTAAATACTAATAATAAGATATATACAATAAATACAACTAACATCGGAAGATTATTAATTAATGTTAGTGGTTGATGCTCACTAATGTTTTGTGTTGTATTGCCTTCCATAGTTTTTGCAAGATATGTATATGGTGTTGTTCCTATTGGTGTTAAAAGTCCTGTAAAAACACATATAATCATTATAAGAATAAGCCATTTTACTGCAGGCTCTTTTTTGAAAATTACCTTATATGGACTTTTTCTTCTATTTTGAGCATTGACTTCTGTTTCTTCTTTTTCTAATTGCAAATGTGCAATTTTTTCTTGCTGTTTTCCTATTTCTTCTGGATTACCTTTTTTAGTTATTTTTTTAAGTTTCAACTCGTTCCATTTAATTTTAAACCAATAATAAACTTTTGCATCACAAGTAGCAGCAAGCAAATATTCTACAATATATGGTAAGTATAATACAAAGTAAAATGGCCATACTGCAGCATGTAAATTTGCAATTAAAATCGGAATAATTACTAAGTACACTGCATATCTTTTCTTTTTAGTTTTTATAAACTGCTCAATAAATAGTATTGTAATGGCAAATAATATAAATGTAACCAGTTGTGCCCTTGCTGCAATAAAGTTCTTTAATAAATACATAATAATCATTGTCATAATTAAGCTAATAAATGGATTTTTACATAGTTTATTTAAAGTATAGTAAACTACTATTCCAAGTATCATTGCTAAAATAATTGTGACAATATATATTGCGCAAAAGCCACCTATTCCAACGTTTTCCCCTGCTTGATAAACTAGATATGTTCCTACATCATAAGCCCAATGAGGATATGTATATGGTAAATCTTCATGCCAAGAAAAGGGATCTTGCATATCTATTTTTCCCGTTTCAATTATATGTTTACCTATTGAAATTGTATAATATGTATCATTTTGAAAAGTTACTGGTGTGAGCGCAAAGCAAAAAATAATAATACAAAATATTGCCACTATATGAAATTTTAATTTGGTTTTATTTGACATATCTTTTTCTCTCCTTACATACAATTGCAATTATATCAAATTTGCACTTTATAAACAAGTAAATATAAAAAAAAGATGTATCAACTTGATACATCTTTAAGAATATTCTATCCATTAATTTGTTTCGCAACTTCTTCTGCAAAATTTTCTTCTCTTTTTTGTAATCCTTCGCCTTTTTCAAATCTAACAAATCTAAGAATTTTTGCTCCTTTAGATTCTACTAATTTTCCTACTTTTTGGCTTGGGTCTTTTACGAATTCTTGCTCAACTAAGCAGATTTCTCCATAGAATTTTCCAATTCTACCTTGCACAATTTTTTCAGCAACAGCTTCAGGTTTACCTTCATTAACAGCTTGTGCTTTTAATATTTGCATTTCATGTGCTACTCTATCTTCTGGAACATCTTCTCTAGATAAAAATTCAGGTCTTGCCGCAGCAATTTGCAAGCAAATATCTTTTGCTAATGTTGAATCTCCACCATCTATTTCAACTAGAACACCGATTTTCCCATCTCCATGAATGTAACTTTCAACTAGTCCTGTTCCTTCAAATCTTTCAAATCTACGAATTGACATATTTTCACCAATTGTAGCAATTTTATTTGTTAAAACTTCTTGAACAGTTTTGTCTGGTTCTGCTTCTGATTTTTGTGCTAATAACTCTTCTACTGTAGCAGGAGCCTTGTCAACTATTTGTTTTGCAACATCTCTAACAAAAGCTCTAAATTCTTCGTTTTTAGCAACGAAATCTGTTTCAGCATTAACTTCTACTACTGCACCTATTTTATGGTCTTCTGTAACATATGTAGTTACTAAACCTTCTGCTGCAATCCTATCAGATTTTTTAGCAGCTTTTGCAATTCCCCTCTCACGCAAAAGTTCAATTGCTTTTTCTTCATCTCCATTAGTTTCTGTCAATACTTTTTTGCAGTCCATCATGCCTGCACCGGTTCTTTCTCTTAATTTCTTAACTTGTTCAGCACTAATCATTTAAAATTCCTCCTTTTTTAAGGATTTAACCTTTTATTATTCAGCTGTTTCTTCTGTTTCAGCTTTTTTTCTTGTTCTTTTTGGTTTTTCTACTTCTTCAGCCTTTTCTTCTGCAGGCTCTACAGTTTCCTCTACTTCAGCCACAACTTCTTCCATATCTGTAGGTTCAGCTGTCTCTACTTCTTCTATAGCAACCTCCATAGATTCACCTTGTCTTCCTTCAATAACTGCATTTGCCATACAATCTGCAATTAATTTAACTGCACGAATTGCGTCATCATTTCCAGGAATAGCATAATCTACTTCTTCTGGGTTACAGTTAGTGTCTACTAAACCAATAACTGGAATTCCTAGTTTTCTAGCCTCTAAAATGCCTATTCTTTCCTTTTTAGGGTCTACGATAAACAAAATGTCTGGCAAGCTTTCCATTTCTTTAATTCCACCAAGGTTTTTCTCTAATTTTTCCATTTCTTTCTTTAAAAGAATTACTTCTTTTTTTGGTAGAACTTCAAAAGTTCCATCGTCTTGCATTTTTTCAAGTTCTAATAATCTACCAATTCTTTTTCTTATTGTTGTAAAGTTTGTTAAAGTACCACCTAACCATCTTTGGTTAACATAGTACATACCGCATTTTTCAGCAGCTTCTTTTACACACTCTTGTGCTTGTTTTTTTGTACCTACAAATAGAACTGTTTTTCCTTGTTCTGCTTGTTCTTTTAGAAAAGCATAAGCTTCATCTAATTTTTTAGATGTTTTTTGTAAGTCAATGATATGGATACCATTTCTAGCTTGGAAAATATATTCAGCCATTTTAGGATCCCATCTTCTTGTTTGATGTCCAAAATGAACACCAGCTTCTAGTAATTGTTTCATTGCAACTACTGCCATATTTAATTCCTCCTTTTAGTTTTTCCTCCACATTGTTACAGGCGTATAAAAAAACTTGCTTAAAGTATAAGAAAATTTTGCGTGATATAGTTTTCTATACCTTTGCACAAGCACTATTTTTACACTTACAATGTGTGTGTATTTTTCAACAGAGATATTATACCAAAAAAGTGCTGCAAATGCAACACTTTTTGTTAATTTTGTGAACTCAGTTTGTAAATATTGTAAATTTATTCTTCTACTTTTTCAAATTGATCCTTAGAAGCCCCACATAATGGGCATACCCAATCTTCTGGTAAATCTTCCCATTTTACACCATGTTCTGCTTCATCATATATATATCCACATAATTGGCAAACATATTTATTCATTTTCTTCACTCCTCTGCCATATAAATCTTTCATAATTTTAAAAAACTTTATTACTTATTATTCTATACTATTTTGATATTTTTAATACTAGTCTGCAAAATATCTTTTCATTAATCCATCAAATCCTCTACCATGACGTGCTTCATCTTTGCACATTTCATGTACTGTATCATGAACTGCATCATAGCCAAGCTCTTTTGCTCTTGTAGCAAGCATTTTCTTTCCTTCACATGCTCCATGTTCAGCCATTGCCCTTAGTGTTACATTTTTCTTTGTATCTGGGTAAACTACTTCTCCTAATAATTCTGCAAATTTTGCAGCATGTTCAGCTTCTTCCCATGCATATCTTTTAAAAGCTTCTGCAATTTCTGGGTATCCTTCTCTATCTGCTTGACGACTCATAGCTAGGTACATACCAACTTCTGTGCACTCACCCGTAAAGTTCTCTCTTAATCCTTTTACAACTTCTTCATCTAAACCTTGTGCAACTCCAATTTTATGTTCATCTGCATAAGATTTTTCTGCACTTTCATCTCTTAATTCAAATTTATCCTTTCCTGCTCCACATTGTGGGCATTTTTCTGGTGCTTCATCTCCAATGTGGACATATCCACACACTTTACATACATATGCTTTCATTAATTTTTCCTCCTATAATAAATTTGCTTTTTTTAAAGCTACACCTATTTTAATTTATTTTTTTATAAATTTCAAGTTTTTTAATTTTTTTTATAAAATTTATACAATTTTGTCAAAAAATGTGATATACTTTCCATGTATTTAGAAAGGATGTTGTAATTATGAATTTAAATAGATGTTGTCGTTGTGGCTGTTTTTTTGTATCTGATAATAGTGTATGCCCTAATTGTGCACAAAAAGACCAATATGAAATGAACCATTTAAAAAATTTTTTAGAAGAAAATCCAAATTCAATTAATATAAATGATTTGGCTAATTCTACTGGAATTTCTTCCAAAAATTTAAATAGATTTTTAGCCCAGAAGCAATTTTCGGATTTTAATACTCAAATTAAGCAGCTTTAAGTATATAAATTCAGTCTCCTGCAATTGTATTATGACGCTTATCCTTGCTGTCGCCTTCCATCCGCATGTCAAAAATAAATTTTTGACATGGGTTAAGTAGTTGGAAGGCTCTAGAACTACGCTAACGCTCCGCCTGCGCGGATTTCGCTTTTCATAATACAATTGCAAGAGAAGGTAAAAGTTATAAAAATCTTAATTACACTTGACATATTTGCAAATTTATTGTAATATATATGTATAAGAGGAAAGGCAAACTTTTCTAATAGTAATCGTAACTGATATGTATCACAGGTAAAAAAATCCCACGACTCGAACTCGTGGGATTTCTTTGTACTTAATTATTGTCAAAAAGCTTTAAAATTAAGTATATAATAATTAGTACAAGTAATCGTATGATATGTATCATTGGCTTTCACCTCCTTTTAAAGATGCTCTCTAAAATAGAGGTAATATTATTATACAATCAAATGTTTTAAAATACAATATAAATTGGTAAAAATTTACATTTCTTTCAAAATGCACTGTGGCTTTTGCACAAGTTCGCTTGAAATCTCATAACAATCCACCAAATCACTTACTGCACATTTTCCCTTTGTATAATCATTTGCATGAATATATCCTAAAATATCTCCGACTTTCACCTTATCTCCAATTTTCTTTTTAAGTATAATTCCAACCGCTTCATCTATTTTATCTTCTTTTTTTATTCTACCTGCACCTAAAGCAACTGAAATTTCCCCAACCATTTTTGCATCTAATTTTTTTATATATCCAGTTTTATCTGATACCACAGGTAGTATATATTTTGCTTTTTTAAATAAATTTGGATTATCAATATATGAGATATCCCCATTTTGATTTTGTACTAATTCTTTAAATTTAGCAAGTGCTTTTCCTGTTTGAATTTGTTCTAACATTTTTTGCTTATTTTCCTCTATATCCTCGCCTTTTCCTGCTAGTTTTATCATATATGCTCCAAGCGTTAAAACTACTTGCTTTACATCTTCCTTCATTTTTCCATTAAGAGCATCTATTGCTTCAATTACTTCAAGAGAATTACCCACAGCTTCTCCCAATGGTTCTTCCATTGAAGTTATAACACAAACTGTTTCTTTTTCAGCTAATTTTCCTATGTTTTTCATGGTCTCTGCTAATTTTACCGCATCATCTAATTTTTTCATAAATGCTCCACTGCCACATGTAACATCTAGCACAATTTTATTTGCTCCTGCAGCTATTTTTTTACTCATTATGCTAGAACTTATTAGTGGAATGCTTTCAGTTGTTGCTGTTGCATCTCTTAAAGCATATATCTTCTTATCTGCTGGTGCTAAATTAAGGGTTTGGCCTATCAAGCTGACCCCTAATTTCTTTACATTTTCTTTAAATGTTTTAATATCAATATTTGTTTGATATCCTGGTATTGACTCTATTTTATCAATTGTTCCGCCAGTATATCCCAAACCTCTACCAGACATTTTAGCAATCGGAATTCCTAATGAAGCAATTATAGGGGCTAAAATCAATGTAACTTTATCCCCTATTCCACCTGTACTATGCTTATCTACAACAATACCAAATTCTGATAAGTCTAATACTTCTCCAGAATATGCCATTGCTAGAGTTAAATTCGTAATTTCTTCTTTACTCATACCATTAATATATATTGCCATAATTAATGCAGATGCTTGATAATCAGCTATATTACCATTTGTATAATTTGTTACAAAATAATTAATTTCTTCTTTACTTAGTTCCTTTTTATCCCTTTTTTTAGCAATTATCTCTAATATATTCAATTTTTTCACACTCCCACTATACAAAATTTTTTGTAAAACTAATACGGTGTAAAGGGCATAATCCATATTCTTTTATTGCTTTAATATGTGCAGCAGTTCCATAACCTTTATGCTTTGCAAAGCCATATTCAGGGTAAATCTCATCCCATTGTCTCATTATTCTATCCCTTGTTACTTTTGCAATTATTGAACTACATGCAATCGAATAGCTGATTGCATCACCATGAATAATTGATTTATATGGTATTCCATCTGTATCTATTTTGGTTAGTGCATCTACTAAAATTGCATCTGGCTTATTTACTCCTAACTCCGGATTTTCTGCAAGCTTTTTTTCCATTTCTTTTATTGCAATAGTTAGTCCTTTTTTGGTAGCCTGCAAAATATTTATTTCATCTATTTCTTTTTGACCTATTATTCCAACTCCATAACTAATTGCTTCTTGTGTTATTAAGTCATATAGTTTTTCCCTTTTCTTTTCAGAAACTTTTTTAGAGTCATTTACGCCTTCTATCATTGAATTTTTTGGCATTAAGCAGCATGCAACCACAACAGGTCCTGCCAAAGGTCCTCTACCTGCTTCGTCAATTCCTGCTATATATTTTATATTTTTTTGTACATATAATTCATTTTCTACTTTTTTTAGTTCGTTTAATCTTGCTAATTCTTTTTCTTTCATTTTTTCCTCTTATTATTTTTTAAGTACTAAAATCGCTTATGCTATTGTATTATAACGCTTGTCCTTGCTGTCGCCTTCCGTCCCCATGTCGAAAATAAATTTTTGACATGGGTAAAGTGGCCAAAAAGGCTCTAGAACTACGCTAACGCTCCGCCTGCGCGGACTGCACTTATATAATACAATAGCATCGTGCTTGTCTTAATGAACAAAAAATAAGTTAACTTTCACTTACACTATAATGCAAATTACCATTTTCATCTAAGTACCCATTTGTATAATAAACCTCACTAGAAGTATATTCTACTATATAATAGGCATTTTCTTCCAAAACCACATTATTTAGTCCCATATCATTTAAGTTTTGTTGATTTAGTACATAATATTTTTTATCTTTTTCATCAATATCAAACAATTCTTTTTCTAAAAAATCTTTTATTGGTTGCTCCTCTTGCATTTCAGATAATTTTGTACCAACTAGCACCTCTTCTTTTTCTTCTAAAATATAATCGCCTGAAAGTTTTTTAACTTTTGCTTGTACTAATAGCATATTTGTTTTTATATCTTCTGCTTGTTCTTTGTCTGCCTGTATTCTAACAAAATATACTACTCCAAAAGTAATTACTGCAATAATTATTACTAAAATAATGGTTCCTATAAAACTCAGACCATTTTCACTTTTCATTTTTTAACACCTCATCTTGTTCTACATTTAATAACCACTACTAGTATAGCATAAATTATATTTTTTTACAATTTATTTTTATGGAGCTCTTTGGGCAATTTGTAATTATTTCTAAAATTCGATAGCCCCACAATTGTATTATATAAGTGCAGTCCGCGCAGGCGGAGCGTTAGCGTAGTTCTAGAGCCTTCCAACCACTTTACCCATGTCAAAAATTTATTTTTGACATGTGGACGGAAGGCGACAGCAAGGACAAACGTTATAATACAATTGTGGGGCTAATCTAATTTACAAAAAAATTGCCCAAAGAGCTCCATCCTCAAAAACGTACAAAAATTTCACATTTTTTTCACAATCATATTGTATTATATATACAATTTAGGTTATTATATATATAATTTATTTTATTTTATTTGGAGGTAAAATAATGGAAGAAAACAATTCAAACCAAAACAATAATGATAACAAAACATTTAATAGTGTTGCGTCCAGTGCAACTGAGGCAACTTACAAAGAATTTAAAAATAGTGAGAAAAAGCAAAAATCAGGTGGTGCAGGATTTGGTAAAACTGTGGTATTGCCATTTTTCTGTGGTGTGCTAGGAACTGCAGTAGTTTTAGGTGCTTGCGTAAGTATCCCATTTTTAAAAGAAAATATAGTAAAACAACTTGTTACTATTAATACTTCTGATGATGAAGATGATAATTCCAATACAGCTAATTTAAATACACAATTAATTTTACTTCAAGGATACTCTGATACTGCTGTTGGTGTTGCAAAAAAAGTTCAACCTTCTATTGTAGCTATTACTGTAGAATATTCTGTCAATTCTATTTTTAATAGAACCCCGGGAACTGCAACAGCAAAAGGCTCAGGTGTTATTATTAGCGAAGATGGATATATTTTAACAAACAACCATGTTGTAAATTCTTCAAGTTCAAGCTCTAATGTATTTTACGAAGTTGGTGAAGCTAGCAAAGTAACTGTAAAACTATATAATGATGATACAGAATATGAAGGAGAAATTATTGGTACAGATTCTCAAACTGATTTAGCTGTTATAAAAATTGATAAAACTGGCTTAACGGTTGCAGAACTTGGAGATTCGGATAGTGTTCAAGTTGGAGAATTTGCAATGGCAATTGGTAGTCCTTTAGGTTTGGATAATAGTGTTACAGCAGGTATTGTAAGTGCTGTAAATCGTGAAGTTTTAGATGAAGATGGTAATAAATATATCGCAATTCAAACAGATGCTGCTATTAACTCTGGTAATAGTGGTGGTGCCTTGGTAAATAGTAAGGGCCAGGTTATTGGTATTAATACTTTAAAGCTATCAGGTGATGGTGTAGAAGGCGTTGGATTTGCAATTCCTATTAATTCAACAAAAGATATTTACCAACAATTAATTGAATATAATAAAGTAAAAAGACCATATATTGGTATAAGCGGTAGGGATTTAGATGAGAAAACTGCTGAAGCTAATAATTTAGTTGTTGGTGTATATGTAGTAAGTGTTGAAGAATTTTCTGCAGCAGAAAAAGCTGGAATAAAAGCTGGCGACGTAATTATTGAGGCTGACGAAAAAGATATTGAAACTATGGACGAATTAAATGAAATTAAAAATCAAAAACAAATTGGAGATACAATGAAATTAAAAATTAATAGAAATGGTCAAGAAAAGGATGTAACCATTACACTTCAAGAACAACCATAAAAAGTTAAATGTCAATAGTAGAAAAACGTCAAAAACTAGAGAAAATTAAAGAAAAAGTAAGCTTTCATGCTTGTTTTTTCTTTTTTTATATTCTAATATTTACAGATTTCGCCTAAAAATGCCATGCAGAAGTATAATTTGTTTGAAAATGAGTACAATATATGGTATAATTAATTTTGTCGTGTGGTTAAAATGGTAGACATAATTTACCATGTAAACACACCAAAAGGAGAGTGAAGTTTATTTTAAACAAGCGAATTAAATACTACACAAAAGAGACACTAAAATGGATAAACCTTGTAGCTATTGCTTTGTTTATAATATTTTGTATCGTTTTCTTAAAATATAACCTAGTATGTGAAGTAAGTATTGCAGGTGAAAACATTGGTTATGTTGAAAACAAAAACACATTTGAGAACAAAATTCAGGAATTATTAGATAAAGAGGGAACTGGAAATATTGCATTTGTAGACTTAGATGTTGTTCCTGAATATAAATTAACATTTTTAAATAAAACCGAGCAAATTGATGATACTAAAGTATTGGCAAAAATAGAGGAAAATATTACAATTACTTATGAATATTATGCTGTAAACTTAAATGATGAGCAAAAAGCTATTGTTGCCACATTGGATGAAGCTGAAAAATTAGTATCTGAAATTAAAGAAGAATATGAAAATAGTGTAGACTTTAAAATAGGAATTACACCTTTGTATTCTGAAAAAGGTGAAGAATATGAACCAGTTGAAGTAGAAGTTGCTGAAAATAAAGTTTCAAAAGAATTGGATAAAATAGAAAATAAATCTGTTAATGGTATTTATTTAGCACAAAAACCTATAACTGGTGTTATCACTTCACGTTTTGGTAGCAGGGAAAGTATACGTTCTTATCCACATAATGGTCTGGATATTGCAGCGCCATATGGAACCAACATAAAATCTGCCACAAAGGGTACTGTATCTTTTGCTGGATATAATGGAAGCTATGGTAACTTAATTATAGTTGACTGTGGTAACGGTGTACAAATTTACTATGGTCACTGTAGTAAATTATTAGCAAGCGTTGGTGACA
The DNA here is from genome assembly GCA_944391825.1 of uncultured Clostridia bacterium. Taxonomy (GTDB): domain Bacteria; phylum Bacillota; class Clostridia; order TANB77; family CAG-508; genus CAG-273. The sequence continues at coordinate 22,568 of CALXUZ010000003.1, forward strand.
AGGTAGAAGCTGGTGATATAATCGCTCAAGTAGGTTCTACTGGTAACTCTACAGGTAACCACTTACACTTTGAGATTAAAGTAAATGGAGTTTCAGTAAACCCTCAAAATTATATTTATAATTAATAATTATTTTTCGATATTATCACCTTGAGTTCACAAAAAGGACAAAATAAATTGGTATATTATAAGCGTAGTCAGTAATAAGTTACTCCGTTATTGACTATAGTTTAGTAAAACATCCCCTTTTATTTTCAAAAAGAGAGTTCCGCGAGCGAAATTGGAACTCTCTTTTTTTGTGTGAAAATTTATCTGCCACCCATGCCGGCCTCCACCTCCGCCGAAGCCTCCTCCTCCGGAGAATCCACCTCCGAATCCTCCGCCAGATGAGAAGTTTCCTCCACTATAATTAGAGCCTGCTTGATTACTTAATCCTCCCATATATGCCCTATTTACTGCAGTATTTAGTGAAGTTAAAAATGCTGTATTTAATGCACTATTATATAATAAATTCATATAAACATAGTCATATCCATCTATTTCTTGTAAATCTGGGTATTTTACTTTTAATTGATCTATTACTTTATCTGCAATTCCAAATGCAGTCGCAAAAACTAAATATTTTTCCCATAGTTTCAAATCTGGAACTTCTTTTTCATTTAATAATGAAAAATCTTCCATGTATCTCTTTAATCCCTTCCATTTTGCCGCTTCTTCTAATCCTTTGTCTGTAAGAGGATTTAATTTATTATATAAAATTATATGAGGTATCATTTTTATAAATAGCAATGCTGCCGGAAGAAATGTAAAATATAACCCTACAATTCCAAATATAACACAAAGTTTTATAGAATTTAGCTCTTTTTCTTTTTGTTCCTGTATTTTTTTATCATAATTTCCTAACCTTGCTTGCTCTGCTCTAACCTCTTTTTCTATTTTATTTACAGTCTTTACAAAAGTTGAACTATGCTTTTTAGCATATTTCTCCATTTCTTTCATAGTAAAGGTCTTAACTTCTTCTTTTGTACTATTTGCTACTTTTACTAACAAATTATATACAATTTGTTCATCTTTTTTAAGTCCAAGCATTGTTTTAACATTTTCAGAATAATTTAAAATACTTACCCTAACATCTGGTTTTTTTCCTGTTTTGTCTTCTGAGAAAACAATGTATTTTTTTAGTGCCAATTGTAACATTGTAGCAGATATTACTTTAGAAAGATTTTTAGAAAACTTTCCATTTTGGTTGTAATACAAAAGCGCTGCATCACCTGCCGAACTGGTCTTATCAGGTATATCTCTAAAATAATCTATAAATGGGCTTGTTCTTTTAGGAATCTTAGCGCACCTAATACCCGCTTTAATTATTAATATAATAAATAAAATTGTAAGACCAATATTAAATAGTATTATAAGAACTATCATAATTTTTTCAAATATTTCTTGTCTTTGTTTCTCTTTTATATATTCTTCTCTTTCACGGTTTGCTTCTGTTGCCCACTGTTCTTCCTCTGATAAAATTGTATTTAGTCTATCCATAGGAATTACTGAATTTGATGAAAACATGTCCTCTAAAACAGCTACCCTTACCTCAACCATCACTTCTGGGTCCAAATAATCCACACTTAGGGTCACTCTATCTGTTTCAGGATATACATTACCATTATATGGTCCATGTGCCCATGCCCTTAAATTATTACTATTTTGAACCCCTTTTGGTAATAGTATGGTAGCTGTTAATTTATCTACAGGAAGACCGTTTTCATTACCAACTAATTGCCAATATAATTCTGAACAATCATTATATGTTTTTACTACATCAACCACTTTGTATTTTATTTGATACTTCCTTGTTTCTCTGCCTTCTACAGAAACTCCCCATGCAATTTCAAAATCTCCGCTACTTACAACCAATCCATAATAGCAATCTTCTGTTACATGGTACATTTCCTCATCAATTTGCCTTAATTTTGTTTTAGTTCCATCAGAATTTACTCTATACACTTCTACATCTGTAATTTCTTTAAATTTCGTGCTATCCATATGAATATCTTTAAACATAGTATTTGTATCATAAATTCTAGCATCCCAATTCTCAGTAATATCCATGCTACCATCTTCATTTAGCTGAATTTCAAAATCCAAATTATTTAGTGTTATGCTCCCTGCTTTAGCTTCGCTTCCAAAATACCAAAATGCCAAAACCATTGCAATTACAATAAATATTTTAAAATAAATACTCTTTAAAATACTTTTAGTTTCCATAAACTTCCCCTTTTATTTACAATTTTTATTACTGGTATTTTATACGAATTTTCTAAAAAAAGCAATAGTTTTTGGGGACGCTTCTCCTCTGTCGCTTTTAGGGACAGTCCCCAATCTACCACTTTTGTCTTACTTAGGGACGGATTTCTTAATGCAATAAAAATAGTAAATCTATCAAGTACTCACAATTGTATTATAACGTTGGTCCTTGCTGTCGCCTTCCGTCCGCATGTCAAAAATAAATTTTTGACATGGGTAAAGTGGTTGGAAGGCTCTAGAACTACGCTAACGCTCCGCCTGCGCGGACTGCACTTATATAATACAATTGTGGTTCATAATATTATAGAAGGAAATTATCAAAAGTCTCCTTTCAAAAATTTGACCTGTCACTAAGTGGCTAATTTTGTCCTCTAAGACCCGTCCCCGAAAGTACCACTTTTCCAAATTTAACCTCGTTTAGCTTTTTCTGTAACTCCATGATAATCAATGGTAATATTGAAATTCCAATTGTGTATAGCCATTGTGTACCAGTTAATGATACTAATTTAAATACTTCTGCAATTGGTGGAACAACAACTACAATTACTTGTAAAAATGTTCCCAAAATAAATGCACCTATTAAATATTTATTTTCTAATAATCCTACTTTAAAAATTGATTCCTCACTTTTGATATTAAAGCTATGTACTAGTTCTAACAATCCAAGGCTTACAAATGCCATTGTTCTACCCACTTCTATTCCATATAGATAATTTCCTATACTAAATGCAACTAAAGTTAAAAGTCCAAGCATTGTTCCTTCTACAAATATCCTTCCCCACAAACCATCTGCAAAAATTCCCTTTTTACTATCCTGTGGTTTTCTATTCATAATATTTTCATCAGGTGGTTCTAGCCCAAGTGCAATTGCTGGTAGTGAATCTGTAACCAAATTTACCCAAAGCAATTGAATAGCAAGTAATGGCGTTTTTAAGCCTAATATAACACCTAATAAAATTGTAACAATCTCTCCAATATTTGTTGCAATTAAAAAATGCACTGCCTTTTTTATATTATCAAAAATATTTCTTCCTTGCTTTACAGCTTCAACAATGGTCACAAAATTATCATCTGTAAGTACCATATCTGCTGCATTTTTAGCAACATCTGTGCCATTTTGCCCCATTGCAACTCCTATATCTGCTTTTTTTAGTGCTGGTGCATCATTCACACCATCTCCAGTCATTGCTACAACTGCACCTGTTGACCTAAATGCCTCTACAATGCGCACTTTATGTTCAGGCGTTACCCTAGCAAATACTGAATATTGCATAATGTTTCTTTTTAAAATATCCTGCGGTATTTTATCAAGTTCTGCCCCAGTAATAGCCAAATCCCTACCTCTTAAAATTCCTAAGTCTTTTGCTATTGCCTTTGCTGTTGCAATATGGTCACCTGTAATCATAACTGTTTTAATTCCAGCCCTCCTGCAAGTTTCTACAGCTTCTTTTACCCCTTCTCTTGGCGGGTCTATCATACCAACAAGCCCAGCAAATACAAGGTCTTTTTCCACTATTTCTGAACTTATTTTGCTTGGCAATTGTGGTATGTCTAAATATGCAACTGCTAACACACGCAAAGCCTCATCTGCCATCAAATTATTTTGCTTTTCTATTTCGCTTAAATCTTTGCCACTTAAACTTTCAATTTTTCCATTTGAATATATTTTATTACAATGCTTTAGCAAAATATCAGGTGCCCCTTTTGTTATAATCCTATAACCATTTTGCATTTTATGTATTGTTGTCATCATTTTTCTGCTAGAATCAAATGGAATATCAGCAACTCTTTTCATAGTTTTATATAGCTTATCTTTATTTATTCCTTCTTTTAAAGCCCTATCGACAATTGCAATTTCTGTGGGTTCACCTGTAAGGTCATCCCTTGTTATATTTCTGTGACCAGAATTAATTTCCACATCTGTGCACATTGCGCCAAGTTCTAGAATTCTTTGTATTTCATGGCTGTCGGTAACTTCTCCTCTTACATTTGCAATTTTAGTTACTTGCATTTTATTTTGTGTTAAAGTTCCAGTTTTGTCAGAGCAAATAACACTACTACTTCCTAATGTCTCTACAGCAGGAAGTTTGCGAATAATGCTGTTTTTTCTAGCCATTTTAGTAACACCTATTGAAAGCATAATTGTTACAATTGCAGGCAAACCTTCCGGAATTGCTGCAACTGCAAGTCCTACAGAGGTCATAAACATTTCAATTGGTTCTATGTGCTTAAATATACCAATAACAAAAATAACAAGGCATATAATTAAGCAACCCATACCAAGGCTTTTGCCCACTTGTCCCAGTTTTTTTTGAATTGGCGTTTCTGGTGTCTCACCTGTAATAATCATTTTTGCAATTTTTCCAACTTTAGTATTCATGCCAATCTCTGTAACAACAGCTTCTCCATGTCCATTTACCACAACAGTTGTTGCAAATGCTAAATTTGTCATATCTCCCAAAGCTGTCTTTTCTGGTAAAATATCATCTGCTTGTTTTAATTCTGGAACTGTCTCACCTGTTAAACTGGATTCCTCTATTTTTAAATTAGATGAACTAATTATTCTGCAATCTGCAGGCACATAATTGCCCGCTTCTAATAACACTATATCCCCCGGCACAACTTCTTCACCTTTTATAATCTCTGTTCTTCCATTTCTTTTAACTTTACATGTTGGTGCAGACATCTTTTTAAGTGCCTCTAGTGATTTTTCTGCTTTTGCTTCTTGAATAAGCCCCATAAGCGCATTAAAAACAACAATTGCAATTATTATAATGGAATCAAAATAATCGCCAGAGCCATCTAATTTTGCAACTACTGCAGATACCACAGAAGCAATTAGTAAAATTATAATCATAAAATCTTTAAATTGCTCTAAAAACTTAATTAGTATAGACTTTTTTTTCTGTTCTTCCAGTCTATTTACTCCATACTTTTTTCTTTTCTCATCAACCTGCCTTTCTGTAAGTCCAAACTCAAAGTTTGTCCCAGTTTTTCTTTCTACTTCTTCAGTAGTTAATGTGTGCCACATAAGCATATCCTCCTTTGTCTTATTTAATTCATATATATGATGCTTGTCTTTAATTTATTACTTGATTTATCTTTGATTTTGTTATAATATATATGCATGCAAGGAGTGATATGAATGAAAACATATACTTTAAAAGATTATATAAATGTTTTAAAAAAGCATAATTTAGTAGAAGAAATTATTTTAAATGATATTGATGAAAATGCACAAATACCTTTAATTGCACACAATTCTAAAAGTGTAGTTCCAAACACATTATATATTTGCAAAGGTATGAAGTATAAACCAGAATATTTGCTTGAAGCAATACATAATGGTGCAATTTTTTATGTATCGGAAAGAGGAAATGCATCAGTTCCTGATTTTCCGCATGCTATTGTTACTAATATTCGTAAGGCATTGGCAGTGCTTTCTGAGCTATACTATGACTATCCAGCAGAAAAAATAAATATGATTGGTCTTACAGGAACTAAGGGAAAATCCACTACAGCATATTACATAAAAAGCATATTAGATAATTACATGAGAGCAAAAAATTTACCAGATACTGCAATAGTATCTTCAATAGATACATATGACGGAAAAACATGTAAAGAATCGCTAATTACCAGCCCAGAATCTATTGACTTGCAAGAACATATTGCAAATGCAGTAGAGTGCAATATGCAAAATTTAGTAATGGAAGTTAGTAGCCAAGCTTTAAAATTAGACCGTGTATATGGCATATTATATAAAGTTGGAGTGTTTTTAAATATTTCTGAAGATCATATTAGTAGCATAGAACACCCTGATTTTGAAGATTATTTTAACTCAAAATTAAAATTTTTTGAGCAAGTTGAAACTGCATGTGTTAACCTAGATTCAGATTATATTGATAAAATTTTAGAAAATGCACAAAAATCTAAAAAAATTATTACATTTAGCACTAAAAATCCAGATGCTGATATATATGCATATAATATTCAAAAGCCAACACATACATCTATTACATTTAAAGTAAAAACTCCAAAATTTGAAGATGATATTTTGCTAACCATGCCTGGATTATTTAATGTAGAAAATGCTGTTGCTGCAATAGCAGTTGCTATTTCACTTGGTGTTCCTTACAAGAATATATATGAAGGTCTAAAAGTTGCAAAGGCAAGTGGAAGGATGGAATCGCACATTAGTAAAGATGGTAGCATAATAGTTATTGTAGATTATGCACATAACAAATTAAGTTTTGAAAAACTATATGAATCTACAAAACAAGAATATCCAGATAAAAAGATTGTTACAGTTTTTGGGTGTCCAGGCGGTAAAGCGCAGCTTCGCAGAAGGGATTTAGGAACTTTATCAGGAAAAAATTCCTCTATAACATATTTAACAGCAGAAGATCCCGGACCAGAGGAAACTATTGATATTTGCAAGGAGATTGCAAGCCATGTAAAAAAAGAGCATGGAGATTACAAAATTATAGAAGACCGTGGACAAGCTATAAAAAGTGCTATTTTAGAAAATCCAAATAGTGTAATTTTAATTACGGGAAAGGGAAATGAAACAAGACAAAAGGTACGGTACAAAGTTTCTTCCTTGCCTAACAGATACACAATACGCAGAAGAAGCTTTGGAAGAATACAATAAAAAGTAAGTAAAAGGCGGTTTCACCGCCTTTTACTTATTTTAATTTAATAGATAATAGCTTGCTAACGCCGTTTTCTTCCATTGTCACACCATACACTGTATCTGCTGCTTCCATTGTGCCTTTTCTATGTGTAATTACCAAAAATTGAGTCTCTTTGCAGAATTTCTTTAAATATTCTGCAAATCTATATACATTAACATCATCTAAAGCTGCCTCAATCTCATCTAAAATGCAAAATGGTGCTGGGTTCATTTTTAGTATTGCAAACAACAGTGCAATTGCAGTAAATGCCTTTTCTCCACCTGATAATAGCATCATATTTTGAAGTTTTTTACCTGTTGGTTGAACTCTAATATCAATTCCACACTCCAAAATATTATTTTCGTCTTCCAAAATTAACTCTGCTTTTCCACCACCAAATAGTTCTACAAATACTTCATTAAAGTTTTTACTTATAATATCAAATTTTTCTCTAAATTGTACTTGCATTGTGTTAAGCATTTCATTAATAATTTTTCTTAATTTTGCAGCTGTATTTTCCAAATCCAAACGTTGCTCAGACATAAAGTCATATCTCTCCTTGGTCTTTTTATATTCCTCTATGCTATCAATATTAATGCTACCCAAATCTTTTATTTGAGCTTTAAGCTCATTAACTCTTTTTTGAGCAGTTGCCACATTGTTTGGTTTTGGATAATCTTCTGTATTATTTGGAGTAAGCTCGTATTCTTCCCATAACTCATCTGTTATCTCTTGAATTTCCTGCTCCAATTTTGCTTTTTTAACATCTAATTTTAATATTTGCTCTTTTAGCCCTTCAAGTAAATTAAATTCGTTAGAAATATCTTCTTCAGTTTTTGCCAATTTATCATTTTGCATGGTTCTTTCTTGTTTTAGTTCTTCCACTTTAGTTGTGCTGTTTGCAACATTTTCTTTAATCTGTTCAATTTGATTTTGTAAATTTTCAATTGAAATCTTTAAATTTTCATTATCTTTTTGTGTTTCTTCAATATTTTTACTTTTCATTTCAACACTTTTGTTGTTGTTTTCAATGTCCTGCTTAATTCTTTCCACAATCTCATCAATTGAATTTTCACTCTCATCAAAAGAACTAACAGAAATCTTTAAATTAGTAATATCAAAATTCAAATCATCAATATATTTTTGATTATCTTTATTATTAATAGCAAATTCTTCAATTACTTTATTAAGCTCATCTATTTGCTTAGTAAACTCTACTGCTTGCGCTTCTTTTTCCGCTTTTTGCCCTCTATTTTGCTCTTTTTGAACTTCAATATCTTTTTCTTCTTGTTTTAATTTATCTCTCCTTGCCTCCAAGCGTGCAATATTTTCTTCTATTGCAACCATCTTTTGCTTTTCTGTTGCATATACAATATCTGTTTCCTGCAAATCTTTTTCCAGCTTAGCGGTTTCTTCTATTAAATCTCCAATAGAATTTGCATATTCTTCTTTTTCTTGTTTTTTCTGCTCAATTTGTTTAGCAATTTTATTTAACTCTTTTTCTAGCTCTTCTATTTCCCTGCTTCTGCCTAAAATATTAACACTTTTTTGTTGCACACTTCCACCAGAAATAGAACCTGTGGCACTAATAATATCCCCTTGCAAAGTTACAATTCTAAATGAATATTTATCCCTTTTAGCAAGGTTAATTGCAGTATCCATATCTTTAACAATTACTGTTCTACCTAGCAAGTTTAGTATAATTTGTTCATATTTTTTGTCAGCCTTTATCAAATCAGATGCAATTCCAATTACACCTTCCATTTGTGTAAGTTTCTCTAGTTTTCTGCCTTTTACAGATGTAATTGGCAAAAATGATGCCCTACCCAAACTATTTTTGCGCAAATATTCAATTAATTTTTTGGCATCTTGCTCAGTCTCTGTAACTATATTTTGCAAAGCCTGCCCCAAGCACATTTCAATTGCAACTTCATATTCTTTATTAACTGATATAAGGTTTGCCAAAACTCCATGAATTCCTTTGTTTAAAGCGCTATCTTTCTCACAACTAATTAATAAAGATTTTACAGTTTTGTTATAACCTTCTTTTTCTTTTTCTGTTTCAACCAAAAATTGATGCCTTGCCTGTTTCATCCTTTGGTTATATTCTAGTTTTGCCACTTCATCTTCATATTGCTTTATCTTTGACAAGCTTTCATTTTTAGCAGTTTGCTTGCTCTCCAAATTTTTGCTAGCCGTATTTCTTTTAGCTTCGAGCTCATAAAATCCCTTAGAAAGCTCTTGTTTATCCCCCCTTGCCAAGTCAAGCTCAGAAATAGCAGAAGAAATTTCATTTTGCACCTGCTTTTTACGTTTTTCTAGATTTTCAAAATTAGCATCCAAAGTGTTTATTTCACCTGCTAATTCATATTTTTTATCGTTATTCGCCTCTACTAATTGTTTTTGGTCCTCAATTTCTAGTTCTTTACTAGATAATTTTTGTGTTAGTTCTGCTAATTCTGCCTCTTTTTGTTTTAGTTCTGATTCAAATTTTTGTTTATTACTTCCTAGACTTGTCTTTTTTTCTAGTTTTTGCTTTTGTTCTTCCTCTAAATCTAAAATTCTAGCTTTAACCTCTTCAATTTCCGTTCTTAATCTTACAATATTTCTTTCATTATTCTGAATTCTTTCATTATTAATTCCAATTTCAGAATTAATTTTTTCAATTTTATTAGAACTTTCAAATCCCAAATTCTGCACTTGCTCAATTTGGCTGGTAATTTCATCAATAGCAGTTCTTAAGTTCTCTTTTCGAGTTTGCAATTCCTGCATTTTGTCATCTTCCGACTCTTTTTGAGAAGTTAAAATATCCATATCATTTACTAGCTGTTCTAGTTTTTCCTTATATGTATTAATATTATGTACAAAAAGTCCAACCTCAATAGATTTTAGTTCTTCCCTTAAATCTAAAAATTGCTTTGCCTTATCAGCTTGCAATTTTAAAGGCTCAATGCTTGATTCAATCTCAGCTAAAATATCATTAATACGGAGCAAATTAAGTTTTGTTTGCTCCAATTTTTTTTCAGATTCTTGCTTTCTTGTTCTATATTTTACAATTCCGGCAGCTTCTTCAAAAATATGCCTTCTATCTTCAGATTTATTACTTAATATCTCATCAATTTTCCCCTGACCAATAATGCTATATCCATCTTTGCCAATTCCAGTATCCATAAATAATTCTAAAATATCTTTTAGCCTGCATGGTGTTTTATTAATAAAATAGCCAGTTTCGCCACTACGGTATAACTTTCTTGTAACAGTCACCTCTGTATACTCCACAGGAAGCTTCCCATCAGAATTATCTATAACAATTGAAACCTCTGCAAATCCCAGTGACTTTCTTGCCTGAGTTCCAGCAAAAATAATATCTTCAGACTTTGATCCTCTAAGAGACTTCATGCTTTGCTCGCCAAGTACCCAGCGAATAGCATCTGAAATATTACTTTTTCCAGAGCCATTTGGACCAATTACAGAAGTAATGCCTGGTTTAAATTCTAATACAGTTCTATCAGCAAAAGACTTAAAGCCCTGTAGTTCCATCCTTTTTAAATACATTTTTCCACCTGTTTTCTCTTAAATTTCGACATTACTATTATACTTAATTGGGTAAGTTTTTGCAAGAGTTTTTAGGTTGTTTTTGGAACGTGTCCCTGAATTTTAAAAATTCACATATTTATCATTGTAAATTTTGTTTTTTTGTAGTATTATTATTTATATTACAAAGGAGATTTTTGAAGTTATGTTTCAAGAAAAATTTGATTTTTACAGTCCAATTAATTTAAAGTCATATAATTTGGATCAGACAATGCGTTATCAGCTAGATATATTAGAAAGACTGGATCCTTTTACTAGAAAGCATAGTGAAAATGTTGCAAATTTATGTTGTAGAATTTGTGAATATTTGCATTGTAAGCAATCTTTTACTATTCATTGTACTATTGGCGGATATTTGCACGATATCGGAAAAATTTTTATTCCAGTAGAAATTTTAAATAAACCCGGTAGATTAACTGATGAAGAATATGAGGTTATGAAAACTCATACTACTTTGGGTTATGATATGTGTATGAAAGACCCAAAGCTTCGCCCATATTCTTTGGCAGCATTGGATCATCATGAGGCTTTGGATGGGACAGGTTATCCCCATGGATTACGAAAAAAAGATATTCCATATGTAGCACAAATTGTGCGTGTTGCTGATGAATATGATGCTCTAGTTACTAAAAGACAATATAAGACTCACGTTAATATTTCTGAAACTTTAAGAGAATTGATTAAAGATGCTCAGCCAGACCCAAGGTTTGTTGCCCTTGACCAATTAGCAACAAAGGAAAAAGATGGAAAAATAAATGGAACTGTTTTAAAAAAGCTTTTTAAAGTTGTTATTGATGATACTCTGTATGAAATTAGCTGTGTTATGGATTATGTAGAATATTTAAAACAGCAAATTAAGCGTTTAGAGTTAATAAAAAACTATCAAAAAAAAGCTGATAATTCTAATAAACAAAAAACAAAAGATTATTACCATGAAGGTATGCGTTTATTGTTCCAAGAAGGTGAAGCTTTTGAAAATTATGCACAAATCTTAGATGAGTATAAACAGGCTCTAGTTGTTAGAGAGGATATTATAGATAAGTTATATGCAGAAATTAAGATTATTAAAAAATTGAGAGTATAGTTATTTTTGGGAGGTAGGATGAGTAAAGTAAAAAAAGTTTGGACCATTTCAAAAAAAGTAAGAATTGTTATGCTAGTATTTTTTATATTGTTATTCTTACTTATCATACGTATTGGATATATTCAATTTATTCAAGGTGGAGATTTAAAAGAGCAGATGTATAATCAACTTATTACTAGCAGAGTGGTAAATCCTAATAGAGGCACCATCTATGATTCCACTGGAAAAGCTTTAGCAACCAGTGCAGATGTGGATACTATTACTATTAATCCAAATAGTATTGTTGTAATGGATGGCACAGCAATAGATGAAGGTGCAACAACTGCTTTAAAAGAAAAGGTTGCAAAGGCTTTTTCTGATATTTTTGAATTGGATTATGAAGATACTTTGGCTAAGGTATCAAGTGAGAATTCATATGAGACTATTGTTAGAAAAGTGGAAAAAGATAAAGTTGATGAGTTAGAGTCCTGGATGGATGAGGAAGAAATTTATGCTGGTATTAATATTGAAGAAGATACTAAAAGATATTATCCATATGAAAATTTAGCTTCTTCTTTAATTGGTTTTTGTGGCAATGATAATCAAGGTCTATATGGATTGGAACTTTACTGGGATGATATTTTGACAGGTACGCCAGGAAAACTTGTTACTTCACAAGATGCTATTCAGGAACTTATACCTGATGAAAACCAGACATATATTCCAGCAGAAAATGGCTATGATCTTACTTTAACTATTGATGCAAATATTCAAACTATTGTTGAAAAATATTTAGAACAGGCTTGCATTGAAAATAAGTGTGGTCGTGGTGGTAATGTTATTGCAATGGACCCTAAAACTGGTGATATTTTAGCAATGGCAACTTATCCAGATTATAACTTAAATACTCCATTTGAGATGCCAAGTGGCTACACTGAAGAAGAGTGGGAAAAAATGTCCTCAGAGGAACGTACAAGTACTTTATATTCTGTGTATCGTAACCGTGCTGTTTCCGATACATATGAGCCTGGTTCTGTTTTTAAAATTATTACTGCTTCCATTGCTTTAGAAGAAGACTTGGCATCTAGCGATAAAGAAAATGTTTATACTTGTAAAGGTTATGAAATGGTTTCTGGTGTAAAAATCAAGTGTGCTCATACTGCTGGGCATGGTAAACAAAGTTTACGCGATGCTTTGGCAAATTCTTGTAATCCTGCATTTATTCAATTAGGACAAAAAATTGGTGCAAATACTTTTTATAAATATGCTGATGCATTTGGATTTTTTAATCAGACTGGTATTGAAACAGCAGAAGAAAGTACTTCATCTATTTTCTGGGATGTTAATAATGTAGGTCCTGTAGAGCTTGCCACTTTATCTTTTGGGCAAAGATTTGAAATCACACCACTACAGATGATTACAGCTGTTGCAAGTGTAGCAAATGATGGCATGCTTATGAAGCCTAGAATTGTTAAAGAAATGAAAAATACTGATACTGGTGCTATTACTACCATCGATCCAGTACAGGTTAGGCAAGTAATTTCTGAGGAGACCGCAGATGAAGTTATGGATATGCTTGAGACTGTAGTAACAGACGGTTCTGGAAAAAATGCTGCTATAAAAGGATATTCTATTGCTGGTAAAACTGGTACTTCAGAGCCAGATCCGGGAAATGAAGAAGAAGGTTTTACTTCATCATTTGTAGCTATTGCTCCTGTTGAAAATGCAGAAATTGTACTTTTAGTTACACTATATGATCCACAAGGATTTAAAGGAGTTCAAGGTAATCTTGTTGCTGTACCTTTGGCAAGACAAATTTTAGCAGAGGTATTGCCATATTTGCAAGTTCCTTCTGATAACACAGGAAATTCTAGCTCTACAAATACTACAACTTTACCAGATGTAACTAACAAAACAGTTGCAGAAGCTAAAAAAATATTAGAAAAAGCCGGATTTACTTGCAGTACTGTTGCAGATTCTGATGCTCTAGTTACCGAGCAATATCCTGTTAAAGGTTCCCAGCTTGCTAAAGATGCAATTGTCAAATTGTATACAGAAGATGATAACACAAGAGTTTCTGTTTCGGTTCCTAATTTAATTGGAAAAAGTTTTTCTAAAGCAAAGGAATTGCTTGAAGAAAAGAATTTAAATTACAGTGTTACAGGTTCTGGAATTGTAGTAAGTCAAGACCCTATAGGAAATACTTCTGTTGAAGAAGGTACAATAATTAAGATTACATTAGGTGATTAAAAAAATAGGTTGCAATTTATATGCAACCTATTTTTTTGTATTAATTATGAATTAAATATTTCGTCAAATTCTTCTCCATCTATTTTTTCCTTTTCAAGTAGCACATTTGCTACTGCTGTTAGCTTATTCATATTTGTTTTTAATATTTCTTCTGCTTTGCGATATGCAAAATCTATAATGCTTTTTACTTCTTCATCTATTAAGCTAGCTGTTTCCTCTGAATATTCTTTGTGTGTAGCTAAATCCCTACCTAAAAATACTTCTTCTTGACTAGATCCTAATGTAATTGTTCCTATTCTTTCGCTCATACCATATTTGGTTACCATGTTTCTTGCAATTGCTGTTGCTCTTTCTATATCATTACTTGCACCTGTTGAAACATCATCTAATACCAATTTTTCTGCAACTCTACCACCTAGTAATGAAATAATGCTTTCTACCATTTCTGTTCTAGACATAAAGTTTTTGTCCTCTGTTGGGCGATACATTGTATATCCACCAGCCATACCTCTTGGTATTATAGATATTTGGTGTACTGGGTCCTGTGTTGGTAAAAATCTACTTACAACAGCATGACCCGCTTCATGGAATGCAACTAACTTTTGCTCTTTATCACTTCTCACTCTTGTTCTTTTTTCTGGACCCATTGTTACTTTAACCATGGCATCTTCTACTTCTTGCATTGTAATTTGGCTTAAATTTCTTCTTGCTGCTAGTAGAGCTGCTTCATTTAAAATGTTCTCTAGGTCTGCTCCAGAAAATCCTGAAGTATTTTTTGCAATTATTTTTAGGTCAACATCATCTGCTAATTTTTTCTTTCTGCTGTGAACTTCAAGTATCTGTTCCCTTGCTTTTACATCTGGGTTTGATACTACTATTTGTCTATCAAATCTACCAGGTCTTAGTAATGCTTTATCTAGTATATCTGGTCTATTTGTTGCTGCTAATACTATAACACCTTCATTTGCAGAAAATCCATCCATTTCAACTAGTAATTGGTTTAATGTTTGTTCTCTTTCATCATGTCCTCCACCTAGACCTGCTCCTCTTTGGCGACCAACTGCATCAATTTCATCAATGAATATAATGCATGGTGCTTTTTTCTTTGCTTCTTCAAATAAATCCCTTACACGTGATGCACCAACACCAACAAACATTTCCACAAAGTCTGAACCACTTATGAAGAAAAATGGTACCCCTGCTTCCCCTGCAACTGCTTTTGCTAAAAGTGTTTTACCAGTTCCCGGTTGACCAACAAGTAGCACTCCTTTTGGAATTCTTGCTCCCATTTCTGTGAATTTTCTTGGATTTTTTAAAAATTCTACTATTTCTTCTAGTTCTTCTTTTTCTTCATCTACACCTGCTACATCATTAAATGTAATCTTGTTTTTATCTGCTGGGTTTATCATCCTGGCACGGCTTTTTCCAAATG
This sequence comes from uncultured Clostridia bacterium, assembly GCA_944391825.1. GTDB lineage: Bacteria > Bacillota > Clostridia > TANB77 > CAG-508 > CAG-273. The sequence continues at coordinate 37,886 of CALXUZ010000003.1, forward strand.
ACATTGTTTTGCCATTTCCTCCGCCACCTGATTGAATTCCACCCATTAAGAAAAACCAAAATATAAAGAATATAATTAATAATCCAAATGGTGTAAGTAAGCTTAAAATTATCATCCAAATAGATTCTGATTCTTTATTTACAGTAATTGTTCCTGCTTTCATGCTTTCATTTAATGAATTTAATAAATTATCCACACTTGGCACATTAACTTCTTTTGTAAAATTTTCGTCTTTTAATTTTACTTCTGCCCTTGTGCCGTCTGATGATAACATTATTTCTTTAACGTCGCCAGCTTCAGCTTTTGCTATTAATTCTGAATATGATAATTTGTTGTCTGTGTTTTCTATAATAGAGCTAATTAACACAATTAATATAATTCCTATAACTAGCCACATAGCTAATGTTTTAATACTGTTTTTCAATTTTTTTCCTCCTCAAAAATACAATCTAATTCAGTGTAGACTATACCATATTGGTTAAGCAATTTCAAGTATTTTCACAAAAGTTTTACTTTGTGTTTTATTGTTTTAAAAAAAATATTTCACCTTTTTTTACATATACTTTTATATTTTTATTTGGCATTAGATATTTATTTCCAATATTATTTTGGCATAATTTTATTATATCTTCTATATTTGTTTTTTCTATGCCTTGTGCCGATTTTATTAATTTGTTAATAGTATATAAGAGTAATCTTGCTTTTATAACTTTTGGAAGTGTATTAAATTTTTTTAAATCCAATATAATTTCTTTTTCATTTTCCCCTATTTTTAAAGTTTCATACTCGTTTTTTACTATTTTACTAAAATATTCGTCATCCTGCTTTGCTAAATCAGATAATCTATTTAGCCCCTGAATAATGTTTGGATTAAAATTGTTTTTTAAATATGGTATAAGTTCATTTCTTATTTTATTTCTTGTATAAATATTTTCAAAATTTGTTTTATCAATTTTTGGGTTTAAATCTTTAAGTTTGCAATATTCTTCAATCTCATGTCTTTCACACTCTCTAAGTGGTCTTATATATTTTTCTGTTTTTATTTCTATTCCTTTTAAACCAGATGTTCCGCTTCCTCTTAATATATTCATTAGCACTGTTTCTGCATTATCATTTGCATTATGTGCTGTGGCTATTTTATTTGCTCCCGTTTTTTTAGCTATTTCATCAAAAAATTCATATCTTACTTTTCTTCCAACTTCTTCTGAACTTCTTTTTTGTTCTTTTGCTAATTTATTTATATCTTCATATTTTATATAGCATGGAATTTCATGTTTTTGGCAATATTCATTAACATACTTTGTTTCTTCTTCTGCCTCAGCCCTTATCATGTGGTTAACATGTGCCACTACTAATTCTATTTTTAAGTCGTCTTTTAGGCAATATAAACAATCTAGCAGACACATTGAATCAGGTCCGCCAGATACTCCTATTACGATTTTATCATCGTTTTGTATTAAATTATATTTTTTAATGGTTTTTAATATTTTTTCTTCTAACATATTTTACCTATATTTATCCAAATTTGCAAATTTGGTATAGCTTCCAAGCCATGCTAATTCCACAGTTCCTGTGCTACCAGCTCTGTGCTTAGCCAAAATTACTTCTGCTATATTTTTCTTTTCGCTATCTTCGTTATAATAATCATCCCTGTATAAAAACATAACAATATCGGCATCTTGCTCAATTGCTCCAGATTCACGTAAGTCTGATAACATTGGTCTATGGTCAGGTCTTTGTTCTACTGACCTTGAAAGTTGTGAAAGTGCAATTACTGGAACTCCAATTTCTTTTGCTAAAATTTTTAATGAACGGCTAATTTCTGAAATTTCTTGTTCACGGCTTGCATTTTTTTTATTACTTGCTTGTACTAATTGTATGTAATCTATAACAACTAATCCAATATTTTTTTCTAGTTTTAGTTTTCTGCATTTTGCACGTATTTCCATAATTGAAATTCCTGGTGTATCATCAATAAATATTTGTGAAGTTGATAATGTTCCAGATGCTTCTGCAAGTTTTGTCCAATCATCATCTTCTATTTTTCCTGTTCTTACTTTGTTGCTATCCACCATAGCTTCACTACATAATATACGGTTTGTCATTTGCTCTTTTGACATCTCTAAGCTAAATATTGCAACTGGGGTATTTGCTCTTACTGCTGCATTTGTGGCTATATTTAATGCAAATGCAGATTTTCCCATAGCTGGCCTTGCAGCTACTATAACTAAGTCTGATGGATGAAGCCCAGCTGTAATATAGTCTAAATCTGCAAATCCTGTTGGCACACCTGTAATGTGTTGCTTTTGATTATATAATTGTTCTAATTGTGTAAACGAGTCTACTAGAATATCTTTTATTGCAGTATAACATTTTTGATTTCTGTTTTGTATAACATCAAAAATTCTTTTTTCGGCAGTGTCTAATATATCCTCTACTTCTAGCGTTTGATCATATCCAAGTGTTATTAATTCATTTGCTGTTTTTATTAAAGCCCTTAAGGCTGATTTTTCTTCTACTATTTTTATGTATTGCTCCACATTTGCTGTAGTTGGTACTTTATCTGGGAGCCCTGCAATGTATTCTAGTCCACCAACTGCCTCTAGCTGTTTCATTGTTTGTAATTCCGTTTTTAATGTTATAATGTCTACTGGTTCTGCACGGTTATATAGGTTTAAAATTGCTTCATAAATTATTTTATTGTCTTCACGATAAAAGTCTTCTTGCTTTAGTACTTCTACTGCAGAAGATATGGCATCTTTATCTGTTAGCATGCTTCCGAATTACTGCTTGTTCTGCTTCTATGTCATGTGGTGGTATTTTTCCTAGTTCCATTTTAAAGCCCCCAAATTAATTTAAAATTTATTAATATTCGAAATTAAAAATATACTACGAAAGTGTAAGTCACCTTTAAAGTTCCAAAATCAATTTTAAAATTTACTAATATTCGAAATTCAAAATATATTACACGCTTGTCCTTGCTGTCGCCTTCCATCCATATATAAAAACTAGCTCCGCTATTTTTTACATGGTTTGGTAGTTGGAAGGCTCTAGAACTACGCTTACGCTCCGCCTGCGCGGACTGCACTTTCGTAATATATTTTTGAATTTCGAATTAAGAATTAATTTTTTAGAAATCTACTTTGAAATAATTTGCACTTTTAATGTACCTACAACTCCCTCATAAAGCCTAATATTAACACTTGTACTTTCTATTGTCTTAATTGGCTCTTTTAAATCAATCTTCTTTTTATCAACATCAATTCCATATTGCTCTTTTAAATTATCAGCAATTTCCTTTGAAGTTATTGAGCCAAAAATTTTTCCGTTCTCACCTGATTTTACTGGAATTTTTAATAAAATTCCTTTTAATCTTTCTGCTATTTTTTGTGCTTCTTCTTTTTCTACAGATTTTTTATATGCTTTTGATTCATTTTTGGCTTTTAGTTTGCTTAAGTTTTCTTTATTTGCTTCTACTCCAAGTTTTTTAGGTAATAAGTAATTTCTAGCATATCCGTCATTTGCATTTATTATCTCGTCTTTTTTTCCAACACCTTTAATATCTTGTAATAAAATTACCTGCATTTATTCTACCTCTCTTAATTCATATTTTCAGTGTGGGCAACCAGTGGTTGCCCCTACATCTCCTAATTCTAACCTCTAACCACTAACCTCTAGAAGATATTCATTTATTCTAATAATTAATTCTTGTTTTACTTCTTCTATTGTCATGCCTTCAACTTGTGCACCTGCAAGTGTAATATGACCTCCACCTCCAAGTTTTTCTAGTATAACTTGTACATTTATGTCTCCTATAGACCTACCACTTATGCACACTTTGTCTCCTAGCTTTCCTATAACAAATGATGCGGTTATATCACTAATTGTTAATAATTCATCTGCTCCTTTTGCACAAATAATGTTAGTATCTTTATCATTTTTTTCATATGTGGAAATTGCAATATTGTCATTTATTATTTCTGCTTTTTCTACAATTTTGGAAATTTTATTATAGGTTTTTAGGTCACTTTGGAACCATTTTTTAACTCTTATAATATCCACACCGCATTTTCTTAAGTATGCTGCTGCTTCAAATGTCCTTACACCTGTTTTAAATGTAAAGTTTTTGGTATCCATCATTATTCCTGCATATAGGCTTTCTGCCTCTAATGTAGTTAGTTCTACTGGTTTTGTAGCATATTCTAATATTTCTGTTACAAGCTCAGAAGTAGATGAGGCATAGACCTCATGAAATGTAAGGATTGCATTTTCAATATAGTCTGGGCTTTTTCTATGGTGATCTATTATTACTATTTTACTTGTTTCTTCCAACAACTCCGGTACTTCTACATAATTTTTTTTATGCGTGTCTACAACAATTAACAATGTTTCAGATGTTATCTTAGATAAAGCTTCAGATTTATTTATTATTGCTTCATCATATTCTTTTTCTTGTGTTGCTACTTCTATAAAGTTTTGTAAATTTGCACCTGTAGAGTTATATACTATATATGCTTCTTTATTTAAACTTTTGGCTAAACTGTATAATCCCATACTTGCCCCAATGGAATCCATGTCTCCATTTATATGTCCCATAACAATTACATTTTCTGCATTTTCTATTAATTCTTCTAAGGCATGTGATACAATTCTTGCTTTTACTTTTGTTAGTTTTTCTACTTCTTGTGTTCTTCCACCAAAGAAATAGTATTTTCCTTCTTTTCTTACAACTGCCTGGTCTCCACCTCTACCAAGTGCTATATCTAATCCTGATTGTGCAGATTTATATTTTTCATAATTTGAATCCCCTTCAGCTGCTACTGATATACTCAATGTTATTTCAATTTTATTTGATAATTCTAATTCTTTTATTGTATCTAATATATTAAATTTCTTTTCTTCTAATTCTTCTAAATATCTTTTTTCAAATACGCATACGAAAGTATCTCTTTCTGATTTAAGAACTAATCCTTTAAATGTACTTGCCCAATCATATATACTCTTTTCTATTTGTGCTATTAGTATAGGCTTTTCCTCATCTTCAATTCTTTGTTTTACTTCCTCGAAATTGTCAATCATTATTATTCCTACACAAATTTGCGAGTCTTGATATTCTTGTTCCATTTCTAAAATATCAGTCTCGTCTAAAAAGTATAGTGTTACCATATATTCTTCTTTTGATTTTACATATTTACCAATAATCTTATATATTTTATTTTCAATTTTTTGTTCTTTGTTAATAGTTTTTTCTGCATTTTCTGGGTTATTTTCAATTTCTAATTTTATTTGTTTTAATAGTTCACCTAATATATTTTTTATATCAGTATTTGCAAATTCTTTGGAAAATTTATCACTTTTCCATAAAATATTTCCATTTGTTTGAGCTATTACTAGTGGAAATGGGGAATTTATCATTGTATTTCTTGCTGCTCTATCTACATGAAATGTTAAATCTTGAATATGTTCTGATAATTCACTTGTGCGTTTTTTATTACTCCAATATGCATATAATAGTATAAGTATATATGCTATTATTGATGGGATAATATATTTTGTATTTAATACGCAAATTAGGATTAGTAAAATTGCTATAACTACTAAGTAGATTTTAGTTTTGGATACTAATCCTTCAAATATTTTTTTATTACTTTTATTTGGCATAAATGCCTCCTTTATCTTCATGTATACTATTTTACAATTTTTAATACTTTTTGTCAAATCTAATTTTATCGTTGTTTACTATTCTTTGTTAATCCTTATATTCTATGTGTAGGTTCTAATATACACCCTATTTATTAATATTTTTGTTTTATACAGACAGAAATGCCAGTTAAATTATATATTTAAACTGACATTTCTTTAGTTTTTATTCGTTTTCTTCTGTATTTATGTGTTTATTTCTATACATTGAAAGTCCAGTTCCTGCTGGAATTAATTTACCTATAATAACATTTTCTTTTAGGCCTATTAATTCATCTACTTTTCCTTTTACTGCTGCTTCTGTTAAAACTCTTGTGGTTTCTTGGAAAGAAGCTGCTGATAAGAAACTATCTGTTGCAAGTGATGCTTTTGTAATACCTAGTAGTAAACGTTTTCCTGTTGCTGGTCTTTTTCCTTCTTTTATTGCTTCTGCATTTTTTTCTTCAAATTCATATATATCTACTAAAGAGCCGGCAAACATATCAGTATCACCATTATCTTCTACTCTTAATTTTTTAAGCATTTGTCTAGCAATGACTTCAATATGTTTATCATTAATGTCAACACCTTGGTTACGGTAAACTTTCTGCACCTCTTGTACTAAGTATTCAAAGACTCCTTCTGCTCCTTTTATTACTAAAATGTCATTTGGATTTATTGAACCTTCTGTTAATGGGGCTCCAGCTTCTACTGTATCACCATCTTTTACTCTTAGTTTAGAGCCAAATGGTATTGTATATGTTTTCGAATCATCTTTTGAAGTTACAATAACTTCTTTTTTCTTCTTCTCCTCAGAAATTTTAACAGTTCCTGCAATTTCTGTAATAATTGCTAATCCCTTTGGTTTACGTGCTTCAAATAATTCCTCAACCCTTGGAAGACCTTGAGTGATGTCTGCAACACCCGCAACACCACCAGAGTGAATTGTTCTCATTGTAAGTTGTGTACCAGGCTCTCCAATTGATTGTGCAGCAATAATACCAACAGATTCACCAATATTTACTTCATCACGTGTTGCTAGTCCCATACCATAGCATTTACGGCAAACTCCGTGTTTTGTATGGCAACCAAGTACAGAGCGAACTTCAACTTTGTTAATACCAAGTGATACAATTTTTTCTGCTGCTTTTTCTGTAATCATAGTATTTGTATCAACTATAACTTTTTTAGTTTTTGGGTCTATAATATCTTTTAATGGATATCTTCCAACTAGTCTTTCTTCTAATTTTTCGATTACTTGGTTTCCATCTTTAATATCTGTTAATGTAACCCCTTCTGTTGTGCCACAGTCATCTTCGCGTACTATAATATCTTGTGATACATCTACTAGTCTTCTTGTTAAGTATCCAGAGTCTGCAGTTCTTAAAGCTGTATCTGTTAGTCCTTTTCTGGCACCATGTGCAGAGATAAAGTATTCTAGTGCATCTAATCCTTCACGGAAAGATGATGTAATAGGAATTTCTATGGTTTTACCCGTTGTACTTGCCATTAATCCACGCATACCAGAGATTTGCCTTAATTGGTTTAGGTTACCTCTGGCACCTGATTGGCTCATCATGTATACTGGGTTCATGTCATCAAAATTATCTTTCATTGCAACTGTAACATCATCTGTTGCCTTTTCCCAAATTTTAATAACCGCATTGTATCTTTCCTCGTTTGTAATCAAACCACGTTCATATTGTCTTAATACTTGTTTTACTTGTTCATTTGCATCTATTAATATTTGTTTTTTAGCTTCTGGTACTTTAACATCATCAATTGATACTGTAATACCTGCTGTTGTAGAGTGCTTAAATCCTGTTGATTTAATATAGTCTAATAGTTCTGCTGTTGCACTTAATCCATTTGAATTAATAGAATTTGCAATTATTTTTCCTAGGTTCTTTTTAGAAACCGGAAAATCAATTTCTAATTTTAATAAATTTTCCTTTTTGCTCCTATCTACAAATCCAAGGTTTTGTGGAATTCCTTCGTTGTATATAATTCTACCAACTGTTGTTTCAATTTTTCCTTGAATTTTTTTGCCATTAATTTCTTTTTCCATCCTAACCCAGATTTTACAATGCAAACCTAAATCATGATTTGCATATGCCATAATTGCTTCTTCTGGTGAAGAATAGTAGTTTCCTTCTCCAATTTCTCCTGGAACTTCCATTGTTAGGTAATATGCGCCTAAAATCATGTCTTGTGTAGGTACTGTTACTGGTTTACCATCTTGTGGTTTTAAAAGGTTATTTACAGAAAGCATTAAATATCTTGCTTCTGCTTGTGCTTCTGGTGATAATGGTAAGTGAATAGCCATTTGGTCACC
>CALXUZ010000004.1 GCA_944391825.1 uncultured Clostridia bacterium
TCGAATTCGACGGAATTAAAATTTGGATTATATATTGATTCCCAAGTTCCTAAAAATTCTAAAGTGATTCTATTTCTAACCAATTTCTAATAATGTCATCTGAAGCCGATTTTCCATCTTTAAATTTTGTAAAATCAGAAATGCAAATATAATCGTTATTATTTATATTTGCTATATTTACTTTAATGTTTTGAACTTCAATTATTTTGTTTGCCATATACTCGCCTCTTTTCTATATTTTAATATAAATCTTGTGGAGAGGTTCCAACGTCGTAATCACCTTTCTAAATCTACCACAAAATATCATTAAATTTGCTATATTTTTATTTATTTTGAATGATTTTAGCACTTCTTTATCAAAAGCACGCAAAATCAAAATATTAAGAAAATCCTTTATTTATAAGGGTTTTTCTAGGGGGTTGCAATAAATCGTAATCAATCAGTTAATTGAAGTTTTACTTACATTATCTTTTTTCATATAATATTTCCTCTTTACATTGTTCTGTACTGATTTTTGTCTGCTCTTTCATCTAATTCTCTATCAAATTGTTTATTTTTATAAAACCAGTCTGTTTGTTTATCGACCGGATGTGCTTTTCTATTCTTATCCAATAGTACATCGAAAAATGCAGCTAGTGGAATTATAATTCCTATAAATGCAACTAATATAGATATGTAATTATTCATGCCACCATTAATAATATCTGCTGAACCTATAAGTGCAGAAATATTTTTATATAAATATACTCCATAATAAAGCAAATGCGCAAGTAAATAAATTATTGTTGGAAGTAGTTTTCTTTTCGCAATAAAACAAATACAAATAAATGTGATAAATAATAATGCAATCTCCATTGTTAAATCAATTGGTTCCGCCACAAAATCTGTTCCTAAAGAGTATAGAATTGTGGTTATTACTCTAAATCCCCAAAACATAAATGCAAATATTGCTATTAGCCAGCTAGATAAATTTTTCATTGATTTCCTCCTAAATTTTTATATTTTCAATATATTTTTATTTTAACATATTTTTTGTCTTAAGCAAATAGTTTTTATTTTAAATTTTACCTTTTTTATTGTATAGGAAAAATCGACTTTTATCTTAAGCATATATAAGATTTTTCCGTTTCTATGCAAATCCCAATTTTAAATTTTAATCAAAAAACAGTATAATCTAGGTAGATTATACTGTTTTTTGATAGTCATTAATCAACGAAATTGAATTCATCTTCAAATTTTTCTTTAAATATTTCAAATACCTTGTTAAGAACATTTTCATCTTCTACACTTACATATGATTCTTCATCTTCTGATTCTGTATCTTCTAATTTTAGAATAACAACTTCGCCAGGTTCATCTGACTCTTCTTCTACAGGTAGAAGTACAACATATTCTTCACCTTCATATTCTATTAAATCTAAAAATTCAAATTCTACCTCGTTTCCTTCTTCATCATTAAGAACTAATATATTGTCTAATTCTTCTCCTTCATTTTCATTAACAGGTGTATTATTTAAATCTTCGCTCATATATTTTTCTCCTTTCGTTTATTTTAAATATATTTTTTATTGTATTACTACAATTCTAATAACAATTTTATGTATTTTTGTTCATGTAAGTTTCTAAAATATATACTGCTGAAATTGTATCTACAATTTCTTTCTTTTTATTTTTATCAATATTTAAATAATTCATAGTTCTATGAGCAGCTACAGTTGTAAGTCTTTCGTCTATGGTTTCTACCTTGATGTTAGGAAATCTACATCTTAATTTATGTATAAATTTTTCTGTTATCTCTGCTCTTTCAGTTTTAGTTCCATTCATGTTAATTGGCATCCCAACCACAAAAGTATCAATAGCATAATTTTCTAATAATTCTGCTATCCTACTTAATACTAACTTATCCTTGCCATTATGGTGAATAGTTTCTAATCCTTGTGCTGTAATCCCTAATTCATCTGTAATAGCAATTCCCACTCTGCTATCACCATAATCAATTCCTAATTTTCGCATTTTATTACCTAATTTACTCATCTAATCCTATATAATTTTTTACCATTTTTTCTAAAAGTTCGTCTCTTTCTACCTGTCTTATCAGATTTCTAGCATCATTATGGCTTGTAATATAGGTTGGATCACCAGATAGAATATATCCTACAATTTGGTTAATTGGGTTATATCCCTTCTCTTCTAAAGCTCGATAAACTTCTTTTAAAATCTCTCTTGCTTTAATATTCTTATCTTTTTCTACTTTAAAGCTAACTGTTTCATCAGATATCATATACTTTCCCTCCTATAAAAAATTAATTGTACTTTCGTTTTTTGGGGCATTATCTAAATATTCTTCTAATTTTTTAGTTAGCCCCTCCAAAGCAGTACCTTTATAATATGTAGAAACTACAATATTAATCATTGGTTGTGCTATTTTGAATTTTTTATTTTTTTCTTCATCTTCTAAATCATCTGTTATAACTTCTCCATCCCAATTTTTAATCTGAATTGTTTCTATTTTTTGTTTCAATTCACTCATAAAGTCAGATACAGCATTTATATCTATTCCAGAAAATACTATTGCAAACTTTGGTCCCATGTATCTAACTAAAATATACTCTGTAGCTAGATTTTGTTTTGCCATCTTACTTACTCTAGTAATTATCTCATTTCCTATTTTTCTTCCATATTTTTCATTTATATCTTCTAAATTAATAACTTTAAATAAGCAAACTGTTGAAGTTGTATATTGATTTATTATTTTCTTACCTTCTCCATATAAGTATTCCGCAGATTTTAAATTACTATACATGTCGTCTCTTACAATATTTTCTATTACTTGTTGATTTTCTACTGTTTTCAAAACCGAGACTATATTATTTTTTACAACTTCTAATAATGTTGTATCTATATTATCAAATTCATGTGGTTTGCTTCCTTCTATTATCCAATAACCAATATATACATTTTCTACGTATAATGGAAAAAATATTGCAGATTTAGCTCTACCAAATTCCATTTTTTGGTAGGCTAGTCTTTCGCTTTCTTTATCTATTGTCACATATTTTGGTGTTGCTGTTTGGATACTCTCTTTAAATATATCATCATTTTGCAAATTTCTAAGTGCATCCCAATGTTTTTCTTCTACATTTGAAGCTTTTACCACATATTCAGTTCCATTATATACAACAATTGTAGAATATTTTATTTCATATCTATCAATTAAAATTTCATTAATTTTTTTTATTTTTTCATCAACAGAGGTAACTTCACTAATTGTATTCATAAAGTCTTGTAATACATTTAAGCTGGTTATCTTTTGATTTAAATTATTAAAATTTTGTATTTTTTTATGTATAGATATATTATATGTCATTAATAGTACGATAATTAGCACTAATAATAGGATAACCGCGAGTATCAAAAAATCACCTCTTTTTAATAATTATTTTTCATTTTATTTAATGTATCATTCATACTGCTTGAAAAACTATTGCTTCTATAATTGTTATATTGGTTTTGCATATTAACTTTCCCACTTCCTATTAATGGATATACCATACTAGCAAGTTTTGCTAGTGCTGTCATAAAGTTTTTAGAATAACCACTTGTTGTAATTTTGCAATTTACAAGTCCTTCTAAATATCTAGAATATGCTTGTTCTTCAAATGGAATACTGCAATACGAAACCATGTCTTTGTTAAATAATTCTGTCATAAAAGACATTGCAGGATCATTATAGTATGCCATACCTCCAATAATAGTTTTTTCTGTAAGACTTCTAACTTTAACCACTTTATTTAAAGCAATTCTAATCTTCTCTGGATTTAATACATTTTTCGCTTTTAAATCTCTTAGAAAAGCCGTAAGTGGTTGTATTGTTAAAACATCTAGACTTTGTACTAAATAAATTTCTTGTGCTTCTTTAAAATATCCATAATTGGTCTCAAAATCACAATCTAGCAATACCAAAGAATAATTTTTAATTAATGTTTCTAAAATATTAGAATAATCGTTAATGTCTTGATTTTCTCCAGGAAGACTTGCGTAAACAGTTAAATTTTTATTAACTATAATTCCTTCAGGATTTCCCTTTCTTAAATTATCAACAGTTTTATAAGCTATTGATCTTAAATTTTCATCATTTTGGGTATAAATATAATACGCATTTCTGTTTTGTGTTAAATCTAAAATTGCTGTTTTTATTCCTTGATTAGATAATATTTCTGCTATATTATTTATTAAAAACGATGTCCCATTTTTTGAAGTTCCAACAAACGCAACTACTTTTTTGTCACTAGTCAATAATCCGCTCAAATCCACATTAGTTAAATTATATTTTCCAGTATTTTGTAATTCAGTGGTTGTTTGTTTAAAATTCAAATTATTATTTTGAATTATATTATCATTTTGTAATATATTATAGCTTGAAATTGATGTTTTTTCTTCTGGAATTTGTTCTTCTTGTACCTCATTATCATCTTCTAAGCCTGGTAAAATCATATCTGAATATGCTGAAGAATTATTGGTGCTAATATTATTATTTGTATTTTCCTCTTCATCCCCAAGCTCAAATAAATTTAGTGGTGAATTTGCATCTTGTATGTTTATATTATTTTGTGAAGTATTATTTTTAACCTCTTCTACTACTTTTTTAGGTCTGCCTCTACCACGTTTTTTTACTTCTGCAGTAGTAGTAGTTTCTTCAGGTATTTGCACCTTCTTTGGTCTACCTCTACGCTTTGGTTGTGCCATTAATACCTCTCCCTGAACATTTTCTATCTCATCATTAGTCTCTGGCATAATAGGTGCATCATTGTTAGGAATTTCATCCAAGATTTTATTAACATCTTCTTCTGGCATTATATTAGAATTTTTATTCATATCTAATTTTTTTACATTTGCTGTATTTATTCCAGAAGGAATAATAACTGGTTCTGATATTTTATTTTGTTTTAAGTTTTTTTCTATAAAGTCCAAATTCATGCTAGAAGTTTCATTTTTTACCTGTTTCTGTTTATGGGATGCCTTATATTCTTTTGAATTCTTTTTGTAGTCATTATATTGTGGTTCTTTATTTACAGAGCTCACATTTCCAAATGAAACAATCTCTTGATATGTTTTACTGTTTGCTTCTAATACTGCTTTTACATTTAATGGCAAAAATTTAGCAATTAATCTTAATTGACTATCTGTATATTGGCTTGCAATATGATCAAAGCTTTCAACATATTTTTCCTCATTTCTACCTAATTTTTTGTAATGATTTAAAATATTTTGAATTTCTACTTCACTTACATCGCCTTCGTTTTCTACCTTATAATCTACATTTTCAGAATCTATGCGATAATATGCTTTTGCATCTTTTTTTGTTCTGGGTTTATTTAATAGTTCACATACATTTGTAATACTTCTATCTTTACCAATTAAAGCATTATATACCCCTATTCCAAATAGTTTTACAAGTACAGTCTCTGATTTTGCTCTTCTATCTGCACAAATTAAAATAATTGGAATATCATTTCCTGATTGATTTGTTGCCTCATCACTAATATTGTCCATTTTGTCAAAAATAAATTTATCTATAGCATCATAATTATTATTTGAAAATGGCTCTAAATCTTCACTTATAACAATTCTGTCATAAGTTTTATCTCTTTGTAATTCTTTAATAATTGCATTAAAATAATACACATTCTTTGCCGAGATTATTTCTTTGTAATCTTGTTGATATCTTTTTATAATTGACTCAGAAATGTTTTCATTATTAACTGCAAATAATACCTTCATTAGTTTTTAACCCCTCCAACCTCTAACAACAATTGCAAAAATTAATGGTAACACTTGGCAAATTACCATTACGGTTATAATGGCAACCAAAACGCCAAATCCTTTATCTTGAACATCTAATTTTCTAATACCAATAACATATCTATAAATAGCTGCAATAACAATTCCTACAAAACCAAAAGGAATACTATATATTCTTACTACATTTAAGATATATGCAGCTAAGCCATAAGTGTCATTTCCATATGCTGCTTGATAATCTTGTAGTGAGTTCCAAGCTTTATCTTTTAATTCTACCAAATTACTAGTTGCTGTTTCTGTTTTTAATGCGTTGTTTTCATTAGTAGCATATACACTTACTGTTCCAAAAATTATAAATATTATAAATATAATTGCAATTAATTTTTTCATGTATTTATTGCCCCTTCCTTATTTCATCACATATTATTCCTATTTTCTCTACTAGCATATATCATACAATAAAGTGATTAAAATAGCAAGAAAAAAGTTAATATTTTTATAATTATTTTTAAAAAAGTGCAATTAAATAATTAATTGCACTTGGTACCGATGGTGGGACTCGAACCCACATGGTTTCCCGCTGGATTTTGAATCCAGTGCGTCTGCCAGTTCCGCCACATCGGCATATTTTATTTACCTAATAATCATACCAAAATTTTTTAAAAATATCAAGTTTTTTTATGCATATTTATGATATTTTTCAGTCCATGCACTTTTTTTATTTTTTCACATATAATACCAATATATTGATTCGGAGGTATTTTATGGGTTTTCTTTCTTTTGCTGGATTATTAACTTTCTTACAATCAGCTGTATTACTTGTTGGTTATATATCAAACAATTCTTTATTTCCCGAGCCTTTAAATAGTGAAGATGAAAAGAAATATTTAGAACTATTTAAAAAAGGAGACGACGAAGCCAGAAATATATTAATAGAACATAATCTTAGACTGGTTGCTCATGTAGCAAAAAAATATTCTAATTCAAATGTAGAACAGGATGATTTAATTTCAATAGGAACAATTGGTTTAATAAAAGGAATTAATAGTTTTGATGCTTCCAAGGGGGTAAGGCTTGCCACTTATGTTTCCAGATGTATTGATAATGAAATTTTGATGTATTTAAGAAGTATAAAGAAGCTAAATTCTGAAGTATATTTGGAAGATTCTATTGGTAAGGATAAGGATGACAATAATATAACTTTAAAAGAGGTTTTAGATAGCAATAGTCAAAATATTGAAGATGAAGTCGATTTAAAATTCAAGATAAAAACACTTTATGAAAAAATGAAAGAAGTTTTGAAAATTCGTGAAAAAGCGATATTAGAATTACGATTTGGCTTGGGTGGTCAAAAGCCACAAACACAAAATGAAATTGCAGACAGTCTAGGAATTTCACGTAGTTATGTTTCTAGAATTGAAACAAAAGCAATAGGGAAATTAGCAAAAGCAATGAAAGAGTAATTTATACTCTTTCACTTGCTATTTCGTACTCTACGGCATGTATATTTATAATTTTATTTGTAAATATATCTGGTTGATAATTAATCTTAAAATCTTTTTCAATTTTAATTTTTAATTTATATTTTTTTAAATCTATTAATACATTTGTATCTATATCCATCCCCAATGGTAGAGTTTTATTTAAATTATCATAATATATAATATTAGTATAATAAAGTAATGGGAAAGTCTTAGGTAGTTTTAAAGTATAAAAATTAATATTTTCATTCTGAGTAGCTTTAATCATTTCAGTCAGTGCTACTTCTGCATTTAAATTTCCTATGTTCAAATTATTTTCACTAAGTCCACTTTCTCCATCAATGTAAATTGGTATTTCATATGGTGCATTAATTTTATGAAAAGCTTCTTTCAGCAAATTTAAATTGCTTCTTAAATTATCAATATACATTGTTAATTCTGTATCAGGTTTAATGTTTAGTATTTTATATTTGTCTTTTTTAATCTCTCGATGGTTTGAATTATTTAGTGTTTTTATTTTTGTCTTGTCTTCCGAAATTCCTCCAAAAATATCAAAATCTTTTATATTTATTATTTCGGAATTTTTTTCATAAGATTTTTTCAAACCCTCTAATTCCTGTTTTAATACTTCAATTTCAGCTTCAGTTAGTTCCTTGCTTTTAGCAATATTAAGAATTCTGCTTGATTTTAATACCTGCTTTACTATAAAAATACTATCAGTTTCCTTTTTAGACAATTTTCTTCTTTGCAATTCATCCATTTCTTTTCCAAGGGCTTCTATGTCTTCATCAAAAGAAAAAACCTTGGTTATTTTTTCATTTTGCTCATTTGCTCTTTCTTCTCCTTCATTTAGGCTTGGTAGTTCATCTTTATTCGCAAATTTCCAAAATTCAAAAATACTTTTTTTATGAAGTTCTATTTCATTTAAATAAATATTAGCATTTTTTATTTTTCGCTCTAAATTAATCTTTTTTAATTCCATGGCTTTCCTGTCCATTACTAGATTTCTTACTATCTTTCTTCTTCCATCTAATTTAGTGCAAATTTCTATTAAATCTTCAATTGTATAATTTGTATTTTCAACCTGTTCCTCTTTTTCTGGCAAAGGATTTTCTTTCTTTTTGTTTTTCTTTTGTCTTATTATACGGCTTTCTATGGTTCCTAAATGTTTTTTTCGATTAGTAAAATAATATTTTACTTTCCCCAAAAAAGTTTTTTTGCAATCTAAAAAAGTAGCAATTTGGCGTTGTTTATTCAAAAATTCTTGAGTCTGCTTTTCAGTTTCTTGTTTTAAATCTTCCAATTTTTCTTCTTCTGTCGCAATTTTTTTATTCTCTAATGATACCAAATTATAATTTTTCTTCACTTGTTCTTTCACAAAAATTGGTAAAGAATTATAATCAATATTGTTTTTTTCATCATACACAAAATCCAGACTGCTATCTTCTGAAATTGTAGTTTTAAATGCATAGTCATTTGGTAAACCAGTAGAAATTATAAAAAGTGCTTTTATTAATTTATACCACTCCAACGCCTTCTCCTGTGTATCAAATGTAATTACATAATCACTTTTTATATCTGCATAGACTCTTGTCTTTCCAACTATCTTTATTATTTCATTTCCTTTTAAATCATAAATTTCATATATATTAGGCCACTCTCTAGTAAAGTACCATAAATAATTTTCAATATCCCTTATTTGACTCTTATTAAAATATTTTTCTGAATATTCTTGATGTGTAATTGGAACAAAAATAGTTTCTTTTTTTCTTGCTCTATTGCTTTCTATTTTCTTTTTTAATAAATAGAAAAAAGCATTATTATTAGTTTCATTTGTTGGAACTAGCATAAAATATTTATCCGATATGTTTGAATAATATATTTGCCAAATATAATTATTAGGATATTTTACTTCATAAGGCAAATTTTCTTTCAGTTTTGCTTGCTCTTTTGTAATTTTTTCTATTTCATCTATTCTCATATTGTCTAACATCTTTAAAAAAGTAGCAAACCTTTCAACATTTCTTTCTGATTTCGAATCTAAATAATCAGATATTGGCATAGCCAATTTATATTTTTTATTTAAATCAGTTAATCTATCTGTTGGTGTTAATAATATTTCAATATCATTTACTTCAATATGTTTATATACTTTATAACTTGTTTCATCATACGCTTTTGTTGGTCTAAACTCAAAATCTGTAAAATCTTTTAATATTTTAGGAATTCTTGCCAAATTTAATCCTAAATAACTAAGCTTTTCTTTTAAATTTTCGTTATCTTCTGTTTTCTTTGACATTTTGCTTTAATCCTTTCTAAATTGTTTTTTGATACCTTCTTTTTTAGTATAACACAATAATTTTTAAATTGGCAATGCTTTTTTATTAATTTGACGCTTTTGATTAAAAGTGTTATAATATAGTCAGTTTTAGCCTTTATGGCTATTATATTCTGGATGAGGAGTGAAATATATGGAACGGTCAAATGTGCCGAAATCGAGGCTCTATCCCAATCGCTTCAAAAAGGTAGTTCTTTCCTTTTCGGAGCCAGACCTCTATGGACTTTATACCTTTTTGGTATACAAAGTTCAGCTTTCTTCCTTCAAGAACAAAGTAGTTGAGGCTGGTGGAAAACTACATTTTGAAGACGAAAAAACAGTTCACTATCGTTTTGAAGGAGATGGTTGTGTTGTAGCTGTACACAATTTAGCGCTTCCCCATATCTACAAGCACTAATCAACCAGAAAGGACCACTATTTTAAGTGGTCCTTTTCTTTTTAATTTGTATAATTTTCAATTTCTTTTTTTATCTTCTCCATAAATTCTGCCAATCTCATTTGTCCGATATCTCCATCTTTTCTAGAACGAACTCCTACTGCATCTGCCTCTATTTCTTTATCTCCTAATATTAACATGTATGGTATTTTTTGAAGTTGTGCTTCTCTAATTTTATATCCTATTTTTTCTTGTCTTTCATCTAGTTCTACACGAATTTCTGCAAGCTCTAAATCCCTTTTTATTTTTTCTGCATATTCTTTTTGACTATCAGAAATTGGCAATATCCTAACTTGTACTGGTGCAAGCCATGTTGGAAAAGCACCTGCATAGTGTTCTATTAAAATTCCAATAAATCTTTCTATACTTCCAAAAATTACTCTGTGGAGCATTACAGGTCTATGTTTTTCTCCATCTTCTCCAATATATGTTAAATCAAATCTTTCTGGCATTTGAAAATCTAGTTGGATTGTACCACATTGCCACTCTCTACCTAAGCAATCTTTAATATGGAAATCAATTTTGGGCCCGTAAAATGCTCCATCACCTTCATTTACTTGATATTCCATTTTTTGGTCTTCTAATGCTTTTTTTAGCGCACTTTCTGCTCTTTCCCAGTCTTCATCAGATCCCATTGAGTCTTCTGGTCTTGTAGAGAGCTCTAGTGTATAGCTAAATCCAAATATACTATATACCTCATTTATTAATTTCATTAAATTAACTATTTCAGACTCTATTTGTGTTGGTAAGCAGAAAATATGTGCATCATCTTGTGTAAAGCATCTAACTCTAAATAAACCATTTAATTCACCAGATTTTTCATGCCTGTGTACTAAACCTAATTCACCCAATCTAATTGGAAATTCTCTGTAAGAGTGCATTTTGCTTTTATATACAAGCATACCACCTGGGCAATTCATAGGTTTTAGAGCATAATCCTGCTCATCAATTTTAGTTGTGTACATATTATCTTTATAATGGTCCCAGTGACCTGAACGATGCCATAAATCTTCATTTAAAATTACTGGTGTTTTTATTTCTTGATATCCATTTAATACATGTTTTTTTCTCCAAAAGTCTTCTAATACATTTCTAAGTGCCATACCTTTTGGCAAGAAGAAAGGGAATCCTGGTCCTTCTGGTGCTATCATAAATAAATCCAATTCTTTTCCTAATTTTTTATGATCCCTCTTTTTAGCTTCTTCTAACATATTTAGATATTCTTCTAACATGCTAGCTTTAGGAAATGAAATACCATAAATTCTTTGAAGTGTTTGCTTAGTTTCATCTCCTCTCCAATATGAAGCTGAAGAATGTAATAATTTAAATGCCTTTACAAGTCCTGTACTTAATATATGTGGTCCTGCACATAATTCTTTAAATTCACCTTGGTCATAAAAACTAATTTCTTCATCTTCTGGCAATTCTTCTATAAGTTCTACTTTATATGGTTCTTTTCTGTCTTTCATTAATTTAATTGCATCTACCCTTGAAAGTGTGTATCTTGTAATCTCCAAATTTTCTTTTACAATCTTTTTCATTTCTTCTTCAATTTTTTTCAAATCTTCTTCTGTAAAAGGTTTTTCCGCGTCAAAATCATAATAAAATCCATTATCAATAGAAGGGCCTATTGTTAATTTAACACTATCCCCATAAATTCTTTTAACAGCTTGTGCCATGATATGAGAAGTTGTGTGCCAAAAAGCTTTTTTTCCATCGTCATTATCAAAAGTCAAAATTTCAAGCTTGCAATTTCCAGTAATTTCTGTGCGTAAATCTTTTACTTCTCCATTTACTTTTCCAGCTAAACAATTTCTTGCCAAGCCTTCACTAATTTGTTTTGCAATTTCTAAAATTGAACTTCCTTCTTTTACCTCTATTTTAGAACCATCTTTTAACTCAACCTGTACCAATTTAATTTCCCCCTTTTGCTATTAAAGCCTGTCCAGATATATTACAGCACTTTGAGATTATCCCAAAAGTGCTACTATTTCGCTCTTTGCTTGAACCCCTATTGTTCTTCCAGTTTCTGTTCCATTTTTTATTACAACAAATGTTGGGATTGTCATAACATTGTATTTTTGTGCTAAGTCAGGGCATTCATCAACATTTATTTTTCCTACTTTTACTTTTTCCCCCATAGTTTCTGCAATTTCATCAACTACTGGTAACATCATTTTACATGGGCCACACCAGCTTGCCCAAAAGTCTAATAATACTGGTATATTTGAATTTAATACCTCTTTATCAAAATTTTCATTATTAATTGTTAAAACAGCCATATATAAAATCTCCTTTCAAAAAATTAATGCATTAACATTATACACTACAATTATATTTTATGCAACAAATTTAATACTATGTATTTTTTAGTACTGCAAGACCTGCTTTTGCCCCTTCATAAACTGCTTTACTAATTTGTAAAAGTCCGCCTGTGCAGTCACCGCATGCAAATAGCCCAGGTACTGTAGTTTGCATATTTTCATCTACCACAATATGGTTATTTTCTATTCTTGCACCTATTTTTCTTGCCAAGTCATTGCTAGAAGCAGTTCCCAATGCTACAAAAATACCATTAATTTGTTTTTTAGTGCCATCTTCAAATTCTACTTCTTGTATGCTGTTATCCCCTCTGAATTCTCGTATTCTTTTATCATTAACTTCCACATTTATATTTCTGTTTTCTACTATTTCCTCACCGTTTGTTAATATTGTTACAGAATTTGCAATCGGCTTTAACTGTTCCATCTCATGTACTGCATAATTTCCGTTACCTAAGACCGCAACATCTTTACCTTTATAGAAAAATGCATCACAAATAGCACAATAACTTACACCTTTCCCTTCAAATTCGCGTATTCCTTTAATATTAGGAGTAATTCTATTAGAACCAGTCGCTAAAATAGTAGTTCTTGCTTTATAACTAGAATTTACAGTTTCAACTTCAAAATTTTCTCCATACGAAAGTGATATAACTTCATCATCTGCCATATCTATATCAAGTGTTCTTGCCTGTCTAATCCCATTTTCATAAAGCTCTTTACCTGTTATCCCATTAGGAAAACCATAGTAATTTTCTATTTGTTCTGCCTTTTCCAATGCTCCAATTCCCTTTGAAATTATTAAAACAGATAACTTTCTACGTTTAGCATAAAGTGCTGCAGAAATTCCCGCAGGTCCACTTCCTATAATAACAACATCATAAATCATACAAAAACTCCTTAATTATTTTTTAGTCTGTCCCTAGCAGAGACAAATGTGGCACTTTGGGGCCAGTCCCCAAACTACCACTTTTGTCTTACTTTGGGACAGCCTTAATCTACTCGTCCTTTGTGGTGTTTATTTTAAACAATTTAAATAATTCTACAATTACTAGTGGCATTAATACTAAAATTACAATTTCTATAATATTCATAACTGGCAATACTGGTATGCTGAAAATATGCCTTAATGCTGGAACTACTAATATTACAATCATAAGTAATGCTGAACCCAAGCATGCTAAAATTAATTTTTTATTGCTTAATATTCCTGTTTTAAATATTGATTTTTTATTGTTTCTAATATTAAATACATGTACCAATTCTGAAAGTGCTAATACAGTAAATGCCATTGTTTGACCAATTTCCACTCTTACTTCTTCTTCTGATAATGTTCTTACAACACCATTTGCTCCTTCCATCTCCACAACAGGTAATTGATTTGCTGGTGTTGCTAATCCGATAATAAATGCAGCAAGTGTTAATAATCCTATCATCACACCTTGGTAAATAACTCTCCAAGTCATGCCTTTTGTAAATACACCCTGCTTTGGCTTAATTGGTTTTCTATTCATAATATCTTTTTCCGCAGGGTCAACAGCTAATGCTAGTGCTGGCAAAGAATCTGTTACTAAATTTATCCACAAAATGTGTATTGGAAGTAGTGGAACAATCAAGTTTAGATCTGTTATGTTAAACCATTTGCTTAATAACGGTGTAATTAAAATTGCCAAAAATAAAACTATAATTTCACCAACATTGCTTGATAATAAAAATTGAATAGCTTTTAAAATATTGTCATAAATACGTCTTCCTTCTTCTACAGAAGATACAATTGTTGCAAAATTATCATCTGTTAAAATTACGTCTGCCGCCTCTTTTGATACATCTGTACCAACTATACCCATTGCACAGCCAATGTCCGCTGTTTTCAAAGCTGGAGCATCATTTACACCATCACCTGTCATTGCAACTATTTCACCATTTGCTTGCCAAGCCTTTACAATACGCACTTTGTGTTCAGGTGAAACCCTTGCATAAACACTGTATTTTCTTATATTTTTTATAAGCTCTTCATCAGACATTTCTTCAAGCTCTGCACCTGTAATTGCTTCATCTTCATTTTCTAAAATTCCTAATGCTTTTGCGATTGCAATTGCTGTAATTTTGTGGTCCCCTGTAATCATTACAGTTTTTATTCCTGCAGTTTTACATTTTTCTACTGCTTCTTTTACTTCTTCCCTTGGTGGGTCTATCATACCAACCATACCAACATAAATTAAATCACTTTCTATTGTATGCATTTCTTCATCTGTTGGTTCATGGTCAAGTTCCTTATATGCCATGGCTAAAACTCTTAAAGCATCTTTTGCCATTTCTCCATTTTGTTTTTCAATTTCTTTTCTGTATTCTAAAAGATTTTGCTTTATTTCGCCATTGATAATATATTTATTGCATTTTGCTAATAATTCATCAACTCCGCCCTTGGTATATACAGCATATTTATCGCCAACCTTATGAACTGTTGTCATTAATTTTCTTTCTGAATCAAATGGCAATTCCTTTACACGTGGAAATTCCTCTAAAATTGAAGGTTCGAAGTCTAGATTAAAACTCATATCTACTAGTGCTGTTTCTGTTGGGTCACCTGTTAAAGTTTTATCTTTGGCAACCTTTGTATCATTACAGAATATGCTAATATGCACTAATTTTTCTAGTTCTGGATTTATTTCACTTGTGTTAATCTCATCTAAATTTACTAGCTTATTATTGAAAAATACTTTTTTTACTGTCATTTTGTTTTGTGTTAGTGTACCTGTTTTATCAGAACAAATAACAGTTGTACTTCCTAATGTTTCTACAGCTGGTAATTTTTTAACAATTGCATGTTTTTTTACCATTCTTTGTACACCTATTGCAAGCACAATGGTAGATACCGCAGCCAAGCCTTCTGGAATAGCTGCAACTGCTAAACTAACAGCTGTCATAAACATATCCATTGGGTCTTTTCCATAAAGTAAGCCTATTAAGAAAATCACAATACAAATAGCTATTGCTGCAATTCCCAAAGTTTTTCCTAATTTATTTAATTTTTGTTGAAGTGGTGTTGCAGTATCTTTTACTTCATTAATCATACCTGCAATTTTTCCAACTTCAGTATTCATACCAGTTTCAACTACTATTCCTTTGCCTCTACCATAAGTTATAAGGCTAGATGAAAATAGCATGTTAGTCCTATCACCTAAATCAACTTTCTCATCTAAAATAGTTTCTGTATTTTTATCTACAGGAACTGATTCTCCTGTTAGAGATGCTTCCTGTGCTTTTAAATTAATTGCCTCTATAATTCTTAAATCTGCCGGAACATAATCACCAGTATCTAATATTACAATATCACCTGGTACAAGGTCTTTAGATGGAACTACTGTTACACTCCCATTTCTAAGAACTTTAGCAACATGTGAACTTAATTTCTGAAGTGCCTCAAGCGATTTTTCCGCTTTACTTTCCTGCGCAACTCCAATAATAGCATTTACAATTACTACAATTAATATAATTATAGAATCAGTAATGCCTTCTCCTTCATACCAACCAACAATTCCCGAAATAAGTGCAGCAATTATTAAAACTATAATCATAAAATCTTTAAATTGCTCTAAAAATTTAACAAATAGACTTTTTTTCTTTTTTGCAGCAAGTTCATTAGTACCATAAGTTTGCCTATTTTTTACAACTTGCTCCTCTGATAAACCTTGTTCCTCATTTACATTAAACTCATTTTTAATCTCATCAGTAGTTCTTTGAAACCACACTTTTTTATTTTCTTCCAATGTACATCTCTCCTATTTTTATTTTACTGTTTCTATGGACCAGGTACCCAAAACAGCTTCGCTTTATTATATTTTAGTTTTACCAAATTTGCAATAGGAATTCTCCTATTTCTAATCTTAAATTTATAATTAAAGTTTATGTAAAAATTACATTTGTATACAAAATTTAAAAAGGAGTATCCTGCTTTAGGACACCCCTTTTATAATTTGGAGCAGGTAGCGGGAATCGAACCCGCATAGCCAGCTTGGAAGGCTGGAATTCTACCATTGAACTACACCTGCATTTTGTGTGAACAAATATAATTATAAAGTATCATTAATATTTTGTCAAGAATTTTTATGAATTTTTTTATTTTTTTTGAATAATTATTTAAAAACAATTAAATTTTTAGCAATTTACATTAATAATTATTCATTTTAATACATAAAAAGGTAAAATTATGAAATTTATTTTAGATTATTTAAAAGGTATTTTAATTGGTTGTGGTGCTATTCTGCCAGGTATTAGTAGCGGGGTTTTTTGCGTTATTTTTGGAATATATGAAAAATTAGTTAATAGCATTTTAAACTTATTTAAGGATTTTAAGAAAAATTTTTTATTTTTGCTTCCAATTGGGCTTGGTAGCATAACTGGCATTTTATTTTTTGGAAAAATGCTAAACTTTCTTTTTAACACATATTCAATGCCAACCAACTTTTGCTTTATGGGATTAATTTGTGGTAGCATTCCATTATTAATGAAAAAAGCTAATGCTAAAACTTCTGGTTTTAGATTACATTATATTATCTTTTTACTATCTGCTTTTGCATTTGGTATTATTTGTATTAAATTAGAAAATATATTATCTAATTTAATACAAATAGATTTAAACTCAAATTCATATTTTTATTTTGTTTTGGCAGGCTTTTTAATGTCGATTGGCATAGTAGTTCCTGGCATTAGTAGTACAGTTGTTTTAATGTGCCTTGGCGTATATTCATATTATTTAAATGCTATCGCCAATATTGATTTTTCAATTTTGCTTCCAATGGGAATTGGAGTTTTATTAGGTAGCATAATATTTTTAAAAATTATACAGTTTTTATTACATAAATACTATCCGCAGACCTTTTATGCCATTATTGGTTTTGTACTCGGCTCCATTTTTGTGCTATATCCAGGCATCAATTTTGGACCAGAAGGTGCATTGGCAGTTATTTTATTTATTGTTAGCTTTTGGATTGGGTTAAAACTCGAAAAATTGGAGAATTCAGGCAATTCTTAGTCTGACATTTACGCAATATATTAAAGAACCTATTGCCATATTAGCAATAAGTTCTACTAATCTGTCACAAATTACCCCAAAATGTGTAAAAGGGGACTGTCCCTAAAATATGAGGACTGCTCCAAAAATGATAATCTTTATTGTAATGCTAATAATTAACCTGTAATTTGTCATTTTTATGCCTATTTCATTGATTTTATCATAGTTTTCTAATATTGTTTTTTGTTCTTCTTTGCTTAAGCTTCCTTCTTCTTCCATATATTCTTTTGCTAATGGTCTTGTTTTTGTCATTGCATCCATTTCTAAGTATGAGCGGATTGCATAATAAATTATTCCAAGTATTGTAAGTATAAATATATGTAGCATCCCATGCTTTACTATCCCTAAAATTGATAATATGCAAATAGCAACAAAGTATATAAGATAAATATTTGAATATATGAAATTAAATAATAATGTTCTTTTGTTTTGAACCGAGTGTAAGCACTCATGTGCAATTGTTTGCACTCTTGTAAATGTATTTTTTATATTTGCTATTAATATAGTATTATTTAATACTAAGTAGAAACTCGCAGTATTGTTTTCACTTTCTTTTATATTTACGGTTTCATTATTTAATTTTTTCAAAATCACTTTGCATATTTCTTTATTTTCTGGGAGTTTATTAGTTATTTCATTTAATTCTTTACTATAGCCAATTTCTTTTAATTTTTTAATGTCTTTTATTTTTATTTTCCAAGCAAATTTTAATATAATTAAAAATACTATACAACTTAAAACAATTATTAAATATTCCATTTTAATTAATTCTCCTATGTATTTTATATAAACATCTGTAATAATAGTGCAGACCTCACAGCGACCCAACGATAATTTACTTCATTTTTTCTTTCATATTCATTAGAATATTCAACGCTTGCACAGGAGTAAGCTCATTAATGTCAACCTTGTCTAATTCGTGTGCAATTTCTGCTAGTTTGTAATTATATAAGTCAAACTGCCCTTCTACCACTTTTTTGTTTTCCTTTTCCTGTGGTTTGTTACCTAAAATGCTTTTTCTTTCTAATGACCTTAGAATTTCGTTTGCACGTTTTGTAACAACTTGTGGAACTCCTGCAAGTTTTGCAACATGCACACCATAGCTTTCATCTGTTCCACCTGGTACAATTTTTCTTAAAAATATTACATCTTCTCCTTTTTCTTTAACTGCAATTGAGTAGTTTTTTACTCCGTCCAATTTTTCTTCTAATGAAATAAGTTCATGGTAATGTGTTGCAAATAGTGTTTTTGCTCCGCATTTTTCTTTATCCGATATGTATTCTGCCACTGCCCAAGCAATTGAAAGCCCATCATATGTAGATGTTCCTCTACCAATTTCATCTAATATTACCAAGCTGTTTTCTGTTGCTTCTTTTAAAATTGAAGCAACTTCCATCATTTCAACCATAAATGTACTTTGTCCCATGCTCAAGTCATCAGATGCACCAACTCTTGTGAAAATTTTATCTACAACACCAATTTTCGCATATGATACTGGTACAAAGCTTCCACATTGCGCCATTAATGTAATTAATGCAACTTGCCTCATATATGTAGATTTTCCCGCCATGTTTGGTCCTGTAATAATTGCTAAGCGGTTATCACCTTTGTCCAAATAAGTATCATTTTCAACGAAGCTACCTGTTGGCAATATTTTTTCTATAACTGGATGACGTCCATTTTTTATATCTATAGTTCCACTATGGTCCACAATTGGCATAACATAGTTCATATCATCTGCTACTGTTGCAAAAGAGCACAAAACATCTAACATAGAGATAATATTTGCAGTTTGCTGAACTCTGCTAATTTGTTCTTCTATTTTGCCCCTTATATCACAAAATGCGTTATATTCTAAATTAACAACTCTTTCCTCTGCACCTAGAATTTCATTTTCCACTCTTTTTAATTCATCTGTAACAAATCTTTCACAATTTGTTAATGTTTGTTTACGAATATAATTATCTGGCACTAAATGCAAATTTGCTTTAGTTACTTCTATAAAATATCCAAATACTTTATTAAATCCTATTTTTAGTCCTTTAATTCCAGTTTTTTCTTTTTCTTCTGCTTCTATTTTTAAAATCCAATTCTTGCCATTTGTTGTGGCATCTTTTAAATGGTCAATTTCCTCGTCATATCCCTTTTTGATTAAATCTCCTTCTTTTATTCCAATTGGCGGGTCATCTACAATAGAATTTTCAATAATTTGGTATATATCTTCTAGCACGTCTAAGTTTTCATATAGCTGTACTAATAATTTTGATTTTGCTTCTGATAAATTTGCTTTTACATCTGGTAATTGTTTGCTAGAGTTTTTTAGTGATACTAAGTCCCTACCATTTGCACTACCATATGAAATTTTTCCTGCAAGCCTTTCTATATCATAAACTTTTTTAAGGCTATCTACAATCTCGCCCCTTAGCATTATATCGTCTTTTAATTCCTTAACCGCTTCTAGCCTTTCATTAATTTTCTCAACATCAATTAAAGGGTCGTTCAGCCATCTTCTTAAAAGCCTTCCCCCCATAGATGTAGAAGTTTTATCTAGCACCCATAGCAAAGTTCCTTTTTTGCTTTTATCTCTTAGCTTTTCTGTAATTTCTAAATTTCTTCTTGCACTAGTATCTAGGCTCATATAATGTGTAGTATTATATAGCTTAATTTTATGAATATATTTTAAATCATTTTTTTGTGTATCCTGTAAATATCTAAAAAGCCCATTACTTGCAGCCACACATAAAATTTGTTCCTTTAAATTTTTTACTTTTTGTTCATCTTCATTAACAATATCATATTTTAATTCAAAATCCTCATAATCTACATCAAAATGGTTTTCATCTAGTATAGAAATATATACAGAAAACCTTTCCTTGATTTTATCCATTTCTTCTGTTGAAGCTAAAAGCATCCTGTTTATAATAATTTCTGCAGGCGAATATCTTGAAATTTCATCCATTAGAGTTGCAAAATTGTTCTGTTCTTTAATCTGGGTTGTCCTAAAATCACCTGTAGTCAGATCACAAACTGCCACACCATAATATATTCCATTCTTATAAATAGACATTATATAATTATTTTTCTTTTCATCTAGCAAATTAGTTTCCATTACAGTACCTGGTGTCACAACACGTATAACACCTCTTTTTACTATTCCTTTTGCTGTTTTTGGATCTTCTAGTTGCTCGCAGATTGCAACCTTATACCCTTTTTCAATAAGCCTTGCAATATATGTTTCTGCTGCATGGTATGGCACTCCGCACATTGGTGCCCTTTCTTCTTGCCCGCAGTCTTTTCCAGTTAGGGTTAATTCCAATTCTCTTGATGCAGTAATAGCATCATCAAAAAACATTTCATAAAAATCCCCTAAACGGTAAAATAATATACAGTCTTTGTATTGCTCTTTATTATCCAAATATACTTGCATTGCTGGTGAAAATTCTGCCATAGTTACTTCTCCCTTAAATTAATATATTTTTTTCCTCTCACGACTCACTTCTCGCCTCTCAAAAACCACATATGCTCTGATACAATTTTTGCTGGTAAGACTTTTCCTGTTAAATCATCATTGCCTTCTAGTACCACTACTTTATTTGAATCAGTTCTACCTGTTAGCATATTCTCATTTGTTTTGCTTCTTCCTTCAATTAAAATATTTTGAACTGTGCCAACATATTCTTTGTTTCTTATCTCTATTTGTTTTTCAACTAATTTTTTTAACCTATCAAATCTTTCATGCTTTATTTCTTCTGGCACTTGATTTTCCATTTTATCTGCCGGTGTTCCAACTCTTCTTGAATATATGAACATATATACTTGCTCAAATTTCACTTTTCCTACTACATCAAGTGTATCTAAGAAGTCATCCTCTGTTTCTCCTGGAAATCCTACAATAATATCTGTAGAAAGTGTTAAGTTTGGAATTTTATTTTTCATTTTTTCTACCAAATTTAAATATTGTTCCTTGGTGTATTTTCTATTCATCACTTTTAATATTTCAGTGCTTCCCGACTGTAATGGTAAATGCACTAATTTACACACTTTGTCACACTCAGAAATTGCATCTATTACGTCATCTGTAAAGTCTTTTGGGTGTGGTGAAATAAAACGGATTCTTTCTATTCCTTCTATTTTATTAACAGCCCTAAGTAATGTAGCAAATGAGTTAACCCCTTCATATTCTTCAAATGGAATATTTTTTTCTTTTTCCACTCTTAAATATGAGTTTACATTTTGCCCCAGTAGCATTATTTCTTTATATCCTTGCTTTGCTAACTCTTTTATTTCTTCTATAATATCTCTAGGCTCTCTGCTTCTTTCTCTTCCTCTTACATATGGAACAATGCAGTAACTGCAAAAGTTATTGCACCCGTTCATAATAGCTACTGATGCTTTAATATTACTATCTCTTTTTATTGGCAAACCTTCTATAATATTTCCATCAATATCCAAAATGTCTTCTATTCTTTTTCTGTTACAAATAATTTTATATAAATCAGTTGGAAATTGTTCTAAAGTATGTGGTCCAAAAACTATATCAAAAAATGGATAACTTTGTTTTAGTTTTTCTACAATGTGTTTTTCTTGCATCATGCAACCACCAATTGCGATAATTGTGCCACGTTTTTCTTTGTATTTTTTTACTTCCCCCAATTTTCCAAATAGCTTATCTTCTGCATTTTCACGTACGCAACATGTATTAAAAACTATTAAATCTGCTTCTTGTAAATTATCTGTTTTTGTATAATTCATTTTTTCCATCATGCCACACATTTTTTCAGAATCATTTTCATTTAGTTGGCATCCCATTGTTAAAATACTATATTTTAAATTTTTACCTTCGTTTATTTTAGCAACTTTTTCAATTGTATCTAATGATTCTTGTATATCAACTTTTGCCACAGCTAATCCTCCAGTTTTTAAATTTATATAACATGCTAATTTTACAATAATTTGTCGTTTTTTGCAAGGTATTTCTAAGTCATTAAATAAACTCCATTGGTAATATTTTAATTTTAGCATATATATACTTTTTGTAGTTCGGTTAACCCAAATTATCTTTTTTAAGGCAAAAAAAATGATAGCTTTTTACTATCATTTCTTTTTTAGTTAAGTCCATATTTTTTCTTAAATTTATCTGCTCTACCACCTGTTGTTTCTCTTTTTAGGTTTCCAGTCCAAAATGGATGGCATTTTGAACAAATATCAACTTTCATATCTGATTTTGTTGAATTTGTTTTCATAACATTTCCACACGCACATGTAATTGTTGCTTCTGTATAATTTGGATGTAATCCTTGTTTCATTTTGTCTTCACCCTCCCTTAATTCATATTCCTAAACACTAGATTACATTGTAACATAGTTTTTTATTAATTTCAAGTATTTGGAAAGAAATTTTATAGAAGCGTCCCAAGTCACCCTAAATAGGGTGACTTGGACCCGTCCCCAACTAATTTTGCTCTTGTATATATTCTGCTGAGGCTTTTACTTCTTGTTCCATTGAGGCTTTGTGTACTAGTTTATTTATAACATTAAATAGGCACGCAATTATTAAAACAAATAATAATACTTTTTTCCAAATTTTTGCTATCATTGCTCTATTCCCCTTTTTTATTTTAAAACTTTTTATATGTATTTAACTTAAATAAATTTACAATTAATATTATACTATAACTTTCAAGTAATTGTCAATTTTATTATCTCTCATTATTATAATTTTCAATATCACTACTGCTTGTATTTAAATAATATAGATTAATATATGTATTTGGTTTAGCTTTTATCCTGTCTTTTAAGTTTGTAGCTGTTCCTTTTTTTCTAATTTCTCTATCAATTAAATATAAAAAATTCTCTAACCTTGATGTTTCGGTTATTATTTCGTCTTTAATCCCTTGTTGTATTATTTCTTTTATTGCTTGCAAGTCTCTTTTTTCTGTTTCCTTTTTGTCTTGTCCAGTATCTAATCCAATTTTTTTTCTCATACTACGAATTGTTTCAGTACTTATATTTGGAAACATAACTTGAATTTCGCCTACCCTCATTCCACTTCTTAACATCTTTTTTATTAATTCTTCTTTTGCGGGATTTAATTTTAATCTCATTTTCTTTTTCCTCCAATGTTTTTATTATACCAAATTTTTAAAAAAATGTTAAATGTTTATAACATATTTTTATTTTTTTTGTAAAAAATAAATATTAGATTTTTTAAAATAGAGGTGTTTATATATGAAAAATGGTACAAAATGGCTTTTAATTTTACTCCCTATAATTTTTCTAGGTATAATCATATATTTTGCTTTTTTTTCAAATTCTAATCAAAATACTCAGCCAGATGTAGCTAGGATGAATACAAATACTACAACTGAAAATCAACAAAATGTAGAAAATAATTCAGAAGTAAATAAAGAAGTTAGGTCTGCTGCAGAAGGTCAGGAAAAAGAAATTGCCAGTTTTTCTACTAAAATTTTAGATGAAGATAATCATCGTGATAATAACATGGAAATTAGTCT
Source organism: uncultured Clostridia bacterium (assembly GCA_944391825.1). GTDB lineage: Bacteria > Bacillota > Clostridia > TANB77 > CAG-508 > CAG-273. The sequence goes on from CALXUZ010000004.1 coordinate 23,964, forward strand.
TTCTAAAATTAATGGTACAGTTGTAAAAAATAATGATACTTTTTCTTTTAATGATATTGTTGGTAGTCCTACACCTACAGAAGGATATGAAAAAGCTGGAGTTTTTGTGGAAGACAAGCTAAAGAAAGATTATGGTGGTGGTAATTGCCAAGTTAGCACTACTTTGTATAATGCTGTTTTAAAGGTTAAAGGATTAGAAGTTACTGAAAGGCATGAGCATACTATGGATGTTTATTATGTAGAACAAGGCAAAGATGCTGCCGTTGCTTATGGCGAATTAGACTTTAAATTTAAAAATTCTACTGGGCATGATATTAAAATATATGCTGAAATGAGCAAAGATAAGGTTACTGTAAAAATTGCCGAGTTAGGATAGTTTATGCATAAATTACTTACTTCCAAAATAGAATTTACTAATCTATTTTGGGAGGTTTTTATATGTTTAATCACAAAATATATATCAAGTTATTAGCTTTAATTTTTGCTTTTGTTTTAATTTTTTCAAGTGCTTGTTTTGCTGGTGATAGTATTTATGTGTGGTCAACTGAAACTAAGCCAATAAACGACACAGTTGAAACAAATGCAAATACCACTGAAACTCAAGAAACTGCTACTACAAATAATTTGAATTTGGATTGTGGAAGTGCTATTTTAATAGAGCAACACTCTGGGCAAGTTTTATATGAGCAAAATATGCATGAAAAATTGCGCCCTGCAAGTGTGACAAAAATAATGAGTATTTTGCTAATTATGGAAGCAATTGATTCTGGAAGATTATCATATACTGATAAAGTGCCTTGCACAGAAAATGCAGCTAGCATGGGTGGCTCTCAAATTTGGCTAGATGTTCGCGAAGAATTAACTGTTGATGAAATGCTAAAAGCTATTTGCATAGTTTCTGCAAATGACTGCACTGTTGCAATGGCTGAATATTTAGCTGGTTCGCAAGAGTCTTTTGTGGAGCAAATGAACGCCAAAGCAAAAGAACTTGGCATGAGCGATACTACTTTTAAAAACTGCCATGGTATTGATGAAGATGGGCATGTTACTTCTGCATATGATATTGCTTTAATGTCTAGGGAACTTTTAAATAATCACCCTGATATTACAAAATACACCACTGTATATATGGATAGTTTAAGAGATGGAAAGTCTTCGCTTGTTAATACCAATAAATTAATTAGAAATTATAAAGGCGCAACAGGTTTGAAAACTGGTTCTACTTCTGTAGCACTATATAATTTATCTTCAAGCGCAACTCGTGATGATTTATCTTTAATTGCAGTTATCATGAAAGCTCCAACAAGTGCAATTCGTTTTTCAAATGCGCAAAAGTTATTGGATTATGGATTTAATAATTTTCAATATAAGAAACTCGCTAGTAAAGGTGATACATTAAAAAGCGTAAGCGTTAATAAAGGAATTGAAACAACTGTTAATGGAATTTTAGAAAATGATAGTGGAGTATTAATTCAAAAGGGGCAAGATAAAAATATTCAGCAAGTAATGGAACTACCAGAAAGTTTGCAAGCCCCTATTACACAAGGTCAAACCATTGGAAGCATAACATACACTTTAGATGGTAAAGAGATTGGAAAAGTAAATATTGTAGCTGAAAAAACTATTGAAAAAAATTCCGCTTTTAATATGCTAGAGTCTATTTATTCTAAGTGGTTTTCTTTACTTCGAACGTAAGCAAAAATCTCTCGGTTCCCGAGAGATTTTTCATTGCTCTTATTCGTCATATCGCGTTTGTTCTTCTTCTGGCTCCTCATATTCATACTCATATTCCATTGGTTCTGGTTTTGTAGCCCTACTTCTTCTTGGTTTTGTTTTACTTATTATATTTGTTGCATCTGTATTTTCTGCAATATTTTCCAAAGTTTCTTTTATTTCACGTCTTGTCCTTTCTTTGTTTTTTAGTTCTTCTTTTCTTTCTTCTTTTTTGTTTTGCATGCTTTTATTTAAGTAGCTATTTAATTTATCCATTAAATCTGGTACATAGTCTAACAATCTATCAACACAAGAGCCATGCTCAATAGGGAGTAATTTTACAGTATTTTGCTGTACAATTAAAAAAGCAACTGGTGATATAGAAACTCCTGCTCCACTACCACCGCCAAATGGAAGCCTATATTGTATTGCTTCTTCCTTATCTCTTTTTGTATATTCATCAATGGTTTCTCCTTTAAATTCACTTCCACCGGCAGCAAAACCAAATCCCACCTTTGAAATTGGAATAATAATAACATTATTACTTGTTTCTATTGGCTCACCTATAATTGTGTTAACATCTATCATATCTTGAATGCTATTCATAGCTGTAACCATAAGACCTTCTATTGGATGCTGTTCGTTCATTTTCATCACTTCTTCCTTTCTTTACAAATAAATATATTACATTTATAATATGTACCATTTTTACCTGAATTATACAATTGAATTCAATTTTGTATAAATTTCTGTTTTTATAAACTGGCTCTATTATATATTTGTAATTTTCTTTTTTTAGGTTTACTGCAACATGTGGTAACCATATTGAAATAATTGCAGAAAGGCTTGAAACTAAAAACGCAGTACTAATTGGGCTCTCTAACCCTAAGTTTGCTTTTAAGTTTAGATATGGTACTTGTATATTTAATTTTTTAAATATTTTTAAATATTCCCATTTAAAATCTTTTTCCAATTTTTTCAAGTCTAAATTTTCCAACTTAATTTTTGAATATAATTTTTCAGCTTTTTCTTTATCTAGTTTTACTGAAATCCATTTTATTTTATTAAACAAATAAAATGCTAATATGATTTGAAATTTTGAATTACTATCTCTTTTTTCGTTCATATTAGTTAAATATAAATTTTTTATATCTATTCTATAAGTCGAAAGCAATACAAAAATAACAAAAGTTAATACTAAAATTAGAATTGCTAATAAAATAAAAACTAATACCATTTTAACCTCCTATAATGAAAGTTATTTAGTATTAGTTTTCCCTATTTTACCAATTTTAAACTACTTTTTTACTTCTTTTTTCAACCGTTATGTCTCCAAAAATTTCATTCTGCTCTGTTGTCACTTTACTTCTTCTAGATAATTCTAGTAATCCTGTAAATGCTGTAACCATTTCTTGCTTATTACATTTTCTAGAAGAAAATAATTTATTAAATACAAATTTCTTTTTGTTTAGTAGCTCTCTAAACATTACTTTTACTTTGCTTCCTACTGTGTAATTGTCTGTAATTGCTATTTTTTCAATGTTTTGAGCATTTTGATTTACCTTTTGCTCATTTCTTTCAATAATTTCTCTATATATTTGTGGTATTACATCTTTTGTGTAATTTAACTCTAGTTTTTGTTTAGGAAGTTCAATAATTTCTGGTAATTTAAAAATTCTTTTTGAATTTTCTTCACATGCTTCTCTAAGTTTTTTTGTAATTTCCTTGTATTTTTTATATTCAATAATTCTTTTTAATAATTCTTCTTCTGTTAATTCTTTCTCATCTTCTGCCTCGGTGTTTGGAAGTAGGCTTTTAGATTTTAAGTATAACAGTGTTGAAGCCATTATTAAAAATTCACTTGCAATTTCTAAGTTCATTTGTTCCATTTGATTTAAATATTCCATGTATTGGTCTGTAATTTCACTAATTTTTATATCACAAATATCCATCTTATTTTTATCAATTAAATGACATAATAAATCAAGTGGTCCTTCAAAATTTTCTATTTTTATTTTGTATTTATTTGTTTCTAATGTTAAAACATTTTGCATTGTTTTTCTCCTTGCATTTTAAGTATCTTCATCAATTTGGTCAAGTGCTTGTTTTATGCTTTCTTTTTTATAACCTTTTCTGTATAAAAAAGCATTTATGTCTTCTTGCTCCATTTGGTTTTGCTTTTTTAATATTATTTTTTTTGCACAGTTTATTTCATATTGCTCTAGTTCTTCTTTATTTTCACTAAAATATGTATCTATTATATCATTATTAAGTCCTTTTGCATATAATTTGTTTTTTATTTCCTTTAATGAAAGTGTGTTAATTGCCAAAAATTCATTTACTGCTTTTTGTATATAGTTTTCATCACTTATATATCCATTTTCTTTCAAGTTTTCTATAACATCTTCTAGCATATTTTGGTCTATATCAGAAGAAGAGAACTTTTGTCTCACTTCATTTTCAGTTCTCTTCTTATATAGTACATATTTTAATACTTTTGTTTTTAATTTATCAAATTCCTCAGTTTTGCTACTATCCTTTTCTGTGATTTGTGACGTATTTTTTGAACCTGTTTTTATAATAGAATCAATATATTCTCTAATATCTTCTATTGAAGAATTTTTATTTAGTTTCGTCATCTTCACTCTCCTGATTTATTTTTTCATCATCACCAAGGCTTTGTTCAAATGCTTGTGCATAATTTTCCCTAATTTTTTCTTCTAATTCATTGGCGATTTCAGGATTTTCTTGTAAATACGATTTTACATTTTCTCTACCTTGGCCAATTCTTTCTCCATTATAGCTAAACCATGAACCACTTTTTTCAATTATATTTAAGTTTACTGCAATATCTAACAAGTTACCTTCTTTTGAAATCCCCTTGCCATATATAATATCAAATTCAGCTTCTCTAAATGGTGGAGCAACTTTGTTTTTTACAACTTTTACTCTTGTACGGTTACCAACCACATCTCCATCTTGCTTAATACTTTCTACTCTTCTAATATCTAATCTAACAGATGCATAGAATTTTAATGCTCTACCACCTGGTGTAGTTTCTGGGTTTCCAAACATAACACCAACTTTTTCTCTTAATTGGTTTATAAATACAATTACACATTTAGACTTATTAATAACACCTGCTAATTTTCTTAATGCTTGTGACATTAGCCTAGCTTGTAAACCAACATGGGCATCTCCCATATCTCCATCTATTTCTGCCTTTGGCACTAATGCTGCAACAGAGTCAACTACAATTATATCTAATGCACCACTTCTGACCAAAGCTTCTGCAATCTCTAGTGCTTGCTCACCAGTATCTGGCTGAGAAACAATTAAATTATCAATATCTACACCTAAATGTTTTGCATATACTGGGTCCAGTGCATGCTCTGCATCTATAAAAGCTGCCTCTCCACCCATTTTTTGAGCTTCTGCTATCATGTGTAATGCTAATGTAGTTTTTCCAGAAGATTCTGGTCCAAATACTTCTATAATTCTTCCCCTAGGAATACCACCAATTCCTAGTGCAATATCTAAACTTAAAGCTCCTGTTGGTATCGCTTCAACACTCATTGCTGAAAAATCACCTAATTTCATAACAGAACCTTTACCAAATTGTTTTTCGATTTGCCCCAATGCTGCTTCTAGTGCTTTCATTTTTTCTGAATTTTCATTACTCATTTTTTATTCCTCCTAGTTTTGTTTTAATATAAACGCTTGTTTGGTATTATTATATCTTATTATTTTTATTTGTCAAGCATTTTTTGAAATTTTTTTGCTATTGTTTATACCAATTACTAAAATTATAAAATATGCTGTAGTTGTTAGGGGTTATATCCCCCATCAAATTAGGGTTATATGCTACTACTACTTTATTTCTGTATAAGCCAATATATGGTACTTCTTCTTTGTAAATTTCTACTATTCTACTATATTTTTCTTTTTGTAATTCTTCTGATGATGCTGAATCCGCTTCATCTAAAATCTGTTTTACTTCTTCATTTGTGTAATTCGCTAAATTATTTTCACCTAAAAAAGTGTTAAGTTCAGGGCTGTAGCCGTTATATACACCTGTTAAAATAATTTCATAATTGTGGTTTTCTAGTATAGCCTCATAGCTTTTTTCTGATAATTCCTGAATAGTTATTTCAATTCCTATATTAGCAAGTTGTTCTTTTATTTCTTCTGCTACTTTTAATCTTTGTTTATTTTCCTTATTTACAGCCAAATTAAAATTTAGAGTTCTTGTTCTACCATCAATTTCTTTAGACCACATTCCATATTCATATTTCCAACCCGCTTCTTCCAAAATTTCTTTAGCCTCTTGCTGGTTAAAGTTTGTAGTTAAATCCAAATTTTGCATTAAGTAGCATCCATAATCTAATGGAAAATTTGAAACATATGCATGATTTTCTAAAATAGCTGTTACAATTTTTTGTTTATCAATTGCTTTTTCAATAGCATTTCTTACTTCAATATTTTGTAAAACTACATTTTCACAATTAAATGCTAAATAATCATATTCTCTACCTGCATATTCTTTTTTTTGGTAGCCCATACTTCCAATATATTCTTCATAATTTGCATTTTCTGTATTTATTAGGTCAATATTTCCAGTTTTAAAATTGTTATATTCATCACCAGTTGTCTCATAAATATGCACTGTAATAGTCTCAATATTTGGATTTTCATCATCTATTCCATGCCATTTTCCATTTTTACTTAGTGTTATTTTAGAACTACTTAATTTTTCAATTTTGTATTTTCCAGTTCCTAAAGGGATTTCATTTGACTTTTCAATGTCTTTTCCTTCATATTGTTCTTTTGAAAGTATTGGGAAAATTAGCTGATATTCGAAAAATGCTACTTTTTTATTTAATCCAATACGAATTGTATGATCATCTACAATTTCTACATTACTAATATTTTTTACATTTTCGTAATAAGTAGAATTTTTATTTTTCTTTATACTATCAATTGTAAATTTCACATCATCTGCTGTAAATTCTTTTCCATTTTGCCAAGTTACATTTTCCTTTAATTTAACAACATAAGTTCTTTCAGATAATTCTGACCACTCGGTGGCTAGGCAATTTTTTATTTTATAATTCTCAGTTATTTCAAGTAGTGGCTCAAATATAAGTGAGCCAAGCTGAATTACTTCTCTATTTTTTGTAATAATTGGGTTTATATTATCAAAATTAGAAACTCCTAAATTTATGCTAGTTATCATATTTATTTTTTCGTATTTTACATCTATATTACTTGGCTTTTTTTCTTTATTATTAAAGAAATTTAGGTAAATAACAACTGCAATAATAGCAAATATGATTAATAAGATAAGAAAAATTTTAAATTTGTTAATTTTCATGTAATGCACTTTCTCCTTTTTCATACGCTATATATCATATACTATATCAATAACTTTTTCAAGGAATTTTTTATACAAAAAGGCACAAAAACATTTTATATTTTTGTGCCCCTATTTAAAAATGATTTTATATCATTTTATTTTCTACTTTCCACAATTAACTTTATACCTGTTCTATCTTCTCCTTCCACCTCTACTTCTGCAAATGCAGGTATACATACTAAGTCTACTCCAGCTGGTGCTACAAATCCTCTTGCTATTGCAATGGCTTTTACTGCTTGGTTAAGCGCTCCTGCTCCTATTGCTTGCATTTCTGCTTTGTTAGATTCTTTTACCAAACCAGCAATTGCTCCTGCTACTGAATTTGGATTTGATTTTGATGAGATTTTTAAAATTTCCATTTTTTGCCTCCTATATTTTATTTTTTTGTTTCAGTGAACAGTTTTAGTTATATTATATTTTTAAAATTTTGTCTAGTCTTTTTTGGAAAAAAGTGGAAATTTTTCATCGCATTTTTTTACATTTTTTGTCAGTTACTTTATATATATTCTTAAAATTTCATCAGTTCTACAGTTTTCATCATTTATTTTATAAATCGCCCCATTAAATATGCAGTCACCATCTGCCAGCTTATATCTTTCAGGTAAAGAAGTTACAAATCTTTTAATAGAAGCTTCTACTTCCATGCCTATTACGGATTTTTTAGGTCCAGTCATGCCTAGGTCTGTAATATATCCCATGCCTTTTTCTGTTACTTCTTCATCTGCAGTTTGCACATGTGTATGTGTGCCAAAAAGACCTGTTATTTCACCGTCTAAATAATATTTCATAGCAATTTTTTCAGCTGTTGCTTCTGCATGGAATTCAACAAAAATTATATCTACTCTGCCAGATATCTCTTCTAAAATCTCCTTAACTTTAGTAAATGGATTTTCAGATAGTACCCCCATATCAGTTCTACCAATTAAATCTATAACTGCAATTTTTTTGCCTTTGCACTCATATATTCCATAGCCCCTACCTTGCAAACCTTTTGAATAATTTGCTGGTCTTAATATCTTAGGGTGATTTATAAATTCAAAAACATCCTTTTTAGCCCATGTGTGGTTTCCTAGTGTAATGGCATCTACATTTAATCTTAAAAGTCTATTAAAACTTTTTTGGTTAATTCCCATACCACCTGCAACATTTTCACTATTTACTATTGTAAAGTCAATTTTATATTCTTCTTTAATTTTAGGCAAAACCTGCTCTAATTTATCCAAACCATTTTCTCCAACAATATCTCCAACTGCTAGTATATTCATTTAAATCACTTTCCTTTCACATCTTATATAATACTATATATTTTAATTTTATACAAGAAAAAAAGGAGACATTTTAAATATGTCTCCTCTATTTTGCGTAGTCAACGACTCTTGTTTCTCTGACTACATTTACTTTTATTTGTCCTGGATATTCCATTTCGTCTTCAAGTTTTTTAGCAATATTCCTTGCCATTAAAGTCATTTGATTATCATCTACTTTATCAGGTTTTACAATAATTCTAATTTCTCTACCTGCTTGAATAGCGAAAGATTTATCAACACCTTCAAAAGAATCTGCAATACTTTCTAATTGCTCTAATCTCTTAATGTATGCTTCTAAAGTTTCCCTTCTTGCACCAGGTCTTGATGCTGAAATTGCATCTGCTGCTTGAATTAAAACTGCTTCAACAGTTTTAGGTTCCACATCCCCATGATGTGCTTGTACTGCATTTATTACATTTTCATTTTCTTTGTATCGTTTTAGCACTTCAACACCTAATTCAACATGTGTTCCTTCCATATCATGATCTAGTGCCTTTCCAATATCATGTAATAATCCTGCACGTCTAGCAAGTGTAGCATCCAATCCTAATTCTTCTGCCATTATTCTTGCCAAGTTTGAAACTTCTATTGAGTGATTTAGCACGTTTTGCCCATAACTTGTCCTATATTTTAGTTTACCAATTAATTTAACAAGGTCTGGGTGTAAACCAACCACTCCAGTTTCTAAAGTTGCTCTTTCTCCTTCTTCTTTAATAGTTTGCTCAACTTCTTGTTTTGCTTTTTCTACCATTTCCTCAATTTTTGCTGGATGAATTCTTCCATCATCAATTAATTTTTCAAGAGCAATTCTTGCAACTTCTCTTCTTAATGGGTCAAAACCTGAAATAACAACAGCTTCAGGTGTATCATCAATAATTAAGTCAATTCCTGTTAATGTTTCTAAAGTTTTTATGTTTCTACCTTCTCTACCTATAATTCTTCCTTTCATATCATCATTTGGAAGTGATACTATAGATACTGTAGTTTCTGAAGTATGGTCTGCTGCACATTTTTGAATAGCATAACCTATAACTTCTTTTGCATTTTTATCTGCTTCTTCTTTTACCTTTGCTTCCATTTCTCTTACTAAGTTAGCCTTTTCTGCTGTTAGTTGTTTTTCCATTTCTGAAAGTAATTGTTTTTTTGCATCTTCTTTTGATAATCCAGAAATTTTTTGTAATTCGTTCATTTGTCTGTTAAAAATTTCATTAATATCGTTTTTCTTAGCATCTAATTCTTGATATTTTCTGTCCAATTCTTTTTCCCTTTTATCAACGATGTTTTGCTTTCTTTCCAAATTTTCTTCTTTCTGAATTAATCTTCTTTCTTGACTTTGAACTTCGCCTCTTCTTTCTCTAATTTCTTGGTCTAAGTCTTTTCTGGCATTCATAATTTCTTCTTTAGCTTTAAAAATTTCTTCTTTCTTTTTATTTTCTGCCTCTATGTTTGCCATTTCAAGTATTTTTTTTGCTTCATTTTCTGCACTTTGCATTTTAGACTCAGCAATTTTTTTTCTTGCAAAAATTCCAACAAATGTAAAAATTACTGCTGAAACTAGAAAAACGGCGATATTGATTACGATATCCATAATCTTTTACACCTCTTTCTTATTTAATTTTCAATGTACTAAATATATCTAAATTTATATAAAAATTTTTAAAATATATTTTTTTCCACACTTATATTTTATATTTAATATGCCTTTATGTCAAGTATTTTTAAAAAAGTTATAAATAAAAAACAACTCTATACAACGAGTTGCTTTTTTATTTTACGCTCTTGGGTGTGCTTTTTGGTAAATATCTTTTAATCCCGAATCTTGGAATTGCATATATACTTGTGTTGAGGTAATATCAGAGTGTCCAAGCATTGTTTGTATTGCTTTTAGGTCTGCTCCATTTTGTAACAAATGTGTTGCAAAAGAGTGTCTTAACACATGTGGTGTAATATCTTTTGTTATATGTGCTTGCTCTTTATAATATTTTATAATCTTCCAAAAGCCTTGTCTTGTTAATCTAGTTCCATTAATATTAACAAATAGTGCTCTTTCATTTTCGTTCTTAATTAGTATTGGTCTTGCTTCTTCTACATATTCTCTTAATGCTTTTAAAGACATAGAACCTAATGGTATATTTCTTTGCTTTGAACCATTTCTGCATACAACAAATGATTCTTCTAAATTAACGTCATCAATATCTAATGAAATTATTTCTGTTACCCTCATACCTGTTGCATATGCAAATTCAAGCATTGCCTTGTCCCTTGTGCCTTTTAAGTCAACATCTTTTGGTTGGTCCAAAAGTAATTCCACTTCTTGTGCTGTAAGTACACTTGGAACTCTTTTTTCTATTTTTGGTGATTGAATATCTTCTGTTGGATCGTGTTTTACTTTTTTTACACGTATTAAAAATTGATAAAATGATCTTATAGATGCTAAGTTTCTAGAAACTGTAGATGGTTTTTTTCCAATTTCTTTTAAATATTCTAGATAGGTTTTCATATCTTCTTTATTAGCTTTTGCATAATTGATTTTGTTTTTCTCTACATATTCTTGATATTGTAAAATGTCTCTTCTATATGATTGTAAAGTATTCTCTGATAATTTTTTTTCATCTTTAAGAAATTCTAAAAAAAGTTTGATTTGTTTTTCCATTTTTGCTCCCCTATCCTTTATTCAATCTGTTTTTAGTTTATGTCTTCACTTTACATAAACTATATATGTTATATCAAATTACTTTTAAAATGTAAATAGTTTTTTTAAAAAAGTCTTAATTTTCGTTATTTCATTACTAGAAAACTATAAATATTGCACGCATAGCATAAATAAATTTGATGAAATATATGCTTCTATTACTGACGAGGCAAGTAAAAGCGCAAGGATTATAAGTGAAAATAAAGTGTGCCTTATGATCTCTAATTTTATGTTTTCTTTTCGTTTATCTTTTACTATTGATTTATATAGTTTTATTCCACTTACTGCAAGTGCCAATATGCATGGAATAATTATTACGTTTTGCAGTAGCATATATGACGAAAAAAATATGCTACCCTTTCCCAGTCCAAGTATTGCAATTAAGGCAGATACAGTATATCCTAGGCAAAATCCCCTGTATATTACAATTCCAAGAACTATTGGAATTCCAATAACTGTTGAACCTGCAAACCACATAATAATCACTAAAATTAAATTATTTTTAATTGAAGTTTGTAAAAGTTTGCCATTATCAATAGTAGAACCATTTTTTAATGAAGTTATAAATTCATTAATATATGTTTGTATTTCTTGTGCTTGCTCTGTTTTAAGATTATTTACAAAAAACACACCAAATGTAATTCCAATTAGCAAAATGCACGCTGTAAATAAATATGGCCTAATATTAGTTTTTATATGTTCTTTTACTGCATTTGCCAGCTTGGATTTTTTCTTATGCACCACTCTCATTTTACTCCTCCGTACTTCAATGTTTATACATAATGTCTATTCAATAAAATGAGATTTAGAACTTAAGTACACTCTAATTTACTTCTATTTTTCCATATACTCCCCCTCCACCGGAGTGAATGCTTACTTTTCCTTCACGTGCAGAAATAATGGTATTTGCAATTTTTTCGCCTACAACGGCTTCTAAATCATCTTCTGATAATTTATGTAATATGTTCATTTCATTACCAAAATTAGATAGTAATTTTTCAATAGTTTTATTTCCTAAACCTGGTACAAATGTTAGTGGTATTTGATATATGTATGGTGGTCTATTTTTAAGGCTTTTGCTTTCTTTTTTATCCGCTATTGTTATAATTCTATCTAACACTCCCATTGTAATATTATCCCCATGGCAAAATGGACACTCTGTGATAGGTGGCTTTCCTTCAAGCTGTTTTTCACATGTCTCACAATATGTTCTATGGTATTTGCCAAGCTTTGGGTCCATACCATAATTTGCCACTACTTTTCTACCTTCTTCATTTTTTAATGCTTTTAATAATTCTTTAAAAGAAATATCTCCTAATAGCATCTTATTATATTCTCTTGCTATTTTTGGAAGTGAGTGTGCATCAGAATTTGTAATAAAAGTTCTTGTTTCTAGCTCTGATATATGGTCTGCAAGCTCCGTATCTGCACTTAGTCCCAATTCTAATGCAAATATTTTATTGAACTTTTCCTTAAAAATCCTCTCCAACCTGCTTGTGCAATTCCCATAAAAACTTTTATGTGGTGTAAAAGCATGTGCTGGAATTAAAATTCCGTTATATTTTTCTACAATATCAATTAATCTATATGCAGAAATACATGCCCTTTGTGAGCTTAATGTGATATTGCTTATATATCCACTCATTTCCCTTGAAAAAGCTTTTATATCTTCTAAATGTGGGAAATAGCAAAGGTTATGTGCACTACCAGTTTTTCCGTTTTCGTTTTCCTCAGATGTTTCTATCTCACTACCTAAAATAATGCAAACTTTATCTTTGTAAATAATTCCACCATCAGCAATTTCATATGCTTCACCAGTCTTTAAAAATTTTTCGATATCTTCAATAACATATGGTGAAGCACAATCTATAATCCCCACTACTTGAATTCCTTTTTTGTCATAGCACTCTTTTGCAATATTAGCAAAGTTTAGGCTTCTTGCAGCTGTAATTTTAATTGGTTTTCCATTTTCACTTCTTCCTATGTGTACATGTAAATCTGCAAAAATTTCCTGCATTTTTTACCTCCTATTAATTTTCCAAATTAAAGGCGTTAGTTAAGCTAATGAACTAACGCCCTAAATCAACATATGTTTATCTATATAAACCTTCTTCAACAGCTTCTTTGATTTCATTTCCTGTAACAGATGGAGTTTTCCCAGTATTACTATCGACTATTCTTTCTTGTTCAATTTCATGTGTCCTAATTGCTTCTCTTATTAGTCTATCAACAGCAACTATTTTTTTTATACCTTCCATTGGGTTATTATCATCTAATTCATTTATTTTATCTGAAGCATATTGTATAACATTTTTTCCTTTTACGCTACTTTTTTCTAATTCACTCATACTAAAACACTCTCCATTTCATTAACAAATTCTTTAAAATTTGGCAAGTAACGGTTATATTTATCTCTTAAGTTTCTATATTCCAAAAGAACAAGTGCCTCATCTGTTTTAAAAGCAATTCTTTCTGGTCTATCTAATAGCATACCACCAAATTGATCTACTAGTTCTAAAACATCACTTTCCTTTTCTCTTGGTGAGCTTCCACTATACCTATTTACTTCCTCGCAAATTTTACAAAATTTATCCGAAAATCCTAGTGAACCTAAGTAATCCGCACCATCTTTTGCATATGATTTTATTTTTGATAAGTCCTGTGGGTCATTACTTTTTTGGCAGTTGCATAATAAGCATGCTGTCAAAACCAAGTTTTTATCCAAGCCTAAATCTGTATGGTCTAAAAACAATTTAGCAAGAAAAGTTTTAAATATAACAGAATTATCAAAAAATATTCCCGTTTTTTTCTTTAGGTAATACATGATTTCCATTTTCTTTACCCAATCTTTTTCAGAAAGGATATAATCAGCAAATGTTTCCATGTGTTTTCTCCCCTTTACCGGATTTTTCTTATGTTATTAATAATAAAGCATCCTATTTATTTGATTTTATTATATGTTAAATTTTCTTGCAATTCAATATTGTTACAGAAATGTTATACAATTGTAATATTGCTGTAATATTTTTTAAGTCTGTCCCTAATTACGACAAAAGTGGTAGTTTGGACTGTCCCCAAAGTGACATTATTTGTTTTTCTACCTCCTCTATTTTTCCATTATTTACTATAACATACCTACTTTTTTGAGTATAAAAATCATTTGGTTTTTGTGCCTTTAGCCTTGCCATTGCCTGCTCTTCCGTTATTCCATCTCTTTTAGTTATTCTTTCAATTTGCACCTCAAAATTATCTGAAATTACTGCTATCACGAACTCGCATATTTCATCCAGCTTTGCTTCAAATAATAGTGGTGCATCTATTGCAATTATTTTTTTGTTATTTTTTAATTTTTCAACCTCTTCTTTTATTTTTTCTTTAATATGCTTAAGTGTGCAATTATTTAAAATCTCTCTTTTTTCATTACTACTATATATAATTTCAGCTAGTTTTTTTCTATCTAGTTCTCCATTTTCTAATAATATCTCTTTTCCAAATTTTTCTACAATTTCTTCTAAATATACAGTCCCCTTCTTAGATAATTGCTTAGAAATTTTATCAGCATCTATAATTTGGGCATTATATTCTTTTTTAAGTATTTCACATACTGTGCTTTTTCCTGCACCAGAACTGCCTGTAATCCCTATAATCATTTTCGTTTAGCTCCTTTTATGTCATCAATAGTAACAATTTTATTTGTATAATCCAAGTTTGCCCATGAATCCTTTTCATATCCTAAAGTATATACATTTGTTGCATAAATATCCATTTTAAGCATCTCTTTTAATTGTTTGTTTTTACTTGTCTCCATAAATTTTTTAACAGAAGTAACTAGATTAAGCTTTGGATTCTTAGCCATTGCCTCTGATATTAGTTGCTTCCCTTTCTCTGTAAAGCCCAACACACGTATATATGGTGTTACCTTTTTGGAAGTATCCATCGTTTTTTTAGTAATTCCTAATAATGTATAAATCAAGATTCTTTGAATTCTAGTTTGTGTATATCTTTTTGATTTTATAATATTTACTAAATCTATAATGTTATTACATGAGTCTGCAGCATTTTTTATTGCATTTTCCAAGCCTTCCGAAACATCTGTAAGCTCCTTAATTTCTGCAATTGTCATAGTTCTTAGTTTATATAAAATTTCATCTTGAAATTTTGATAAATCTAGCACATAATGTCCTTTTTGTAATTCCTGCGCTAATAATACATATGATGAACGTGGAATTACCTTCATAATTTCATTAAATTGCCTATTTATAATCATCTTTCTAATAGCTGTAGCACTTGCAAAATCATCCACAATAAAATTATCATGATAATATACTTTTTCTCTTTGTATTCCAATTGGCTTTAATGGGCTTTTTTGTTTTTTTATTGCTTTTAAATATTCTATTCCCAGTATATTATTGGAACCTGATAAAACATTTGCATATCTTTTTATATCATTTAGATACATCATAAGTGCGCTTTCCCTTGCTTTTGGATATGAAATGCCTCTGCCTAATTCGTGATTTAACATTGTTACATATTCTTTTGGCTCTTGATAAAGAACATTTGCAATATTATTTAATGTTGATATATCTTTTGCTTCCATGCCAAAAGATATGCTATCTACTACTCCTAGTTCATCTAAAATTTTAATAGCTCCCTCTGCAAAATTTTCAGCACTTGAAGTTGAATATACAGTTGGCAATTCTATAACCAAATCTGCTCCATTTGCTATAGCCATCTTTGTTTTAGTCCATTTATCTATAATTGAAGTGTTTCCCCTTTGCACAAAGTTACCTGAAATAACACAAACTACACAATCACTATTGTCTTGAGATATTGATTGCTTAATATGGTATAAATGCCCATTATGAAATGGATTATATTCAGCTATTATTCCAAGTACTCTTGGCAATCTGCCCACCCCCAGTTTATTTTACTTGAATATTTTTAATTTCATTGATATAATATCATAAAATATTTTAATTTACAATGTTCAAAGGAGAAATATATGGATAATGTTACAATTTATACAGATGGTGCTTGTAGTGGTAATCCTGGGCCTGGTGGCTGGGGTGCTATTTTAATGTTTGGTGAAAATATGAAAGAAATTTCCGGTGGCAAAAAAGATACAACAAATAATGTAATGGAACTAACAGCAGTTATCGAGGCTTTAAAATTATTAAAGCGCCCTTGCAATGTTGATTTATATAGTGATAGCGCATATGTAGTAAATGCTTTTTTGCAAAATTGGATTTTGGGTTGGATAAAAAAAGGATGGATTAATTCTAATAAGGAAGAAGTAAAAAATAAAGAACTTTGGCAAGAATTAGTAAACTTAACCAAAGTTCATAATGTTACTTTTCATAAGGTTAAAGGTCATAGTGATAATGAATTTAATAACCGCTGTGACGAGCTTGCTAGAAAAGCAATTAGTGCTAATTTGGACTAATTGCTTTTAGTCTTTTTTATACCCTTTTTTACACTATCTTTAACTTTTCCTGCCTTCTCTTTTGCGTCATTTACATATTCATTAAAATCTTCCTTCATCTCATTAGCTTTGGTTGCAATATCTTCTTTCATCTCATTTGTTTTTTGTCTTATAATCTCGCTTTTTTCCTTTAATATTGCTGTTAGCTTTGGAAATGCGTTAACCAATCTTCTATTTAAAATAGATTTATCTTTTAGAAATTCTTTTACTTTTTGTGATATTTCCTCCGTGTTATCCTTTGGATTTTCCTTATCAAATTTCGTAGTGGCTAAACGCACATTTGAAATTACTTTCAGAGAAACCAGATTGTCCGCTATAAAAAGTACTAATACTGCAATTGCTATAATATTTAAAATATTTTCTGGTACTTTGCTTAAATTATCAAAAATAAATGGATTTACTAAATAAATTAGTATTAATCCTAAAATTCCAAAAGGTATAATTGTTTCTAGACATACTCTGCCATTTATATTATATCTATTTTCACTATAATCCCACCATCTCGCATGAAAAAGTTTTTCCATTATATAACTTGTAGCATATTCCAAAATTCCGCAAATTAAAATTGCCATGCTGAATAATGCAACTGGGTGTTCTTCTAGTCCAGTTAAACACACAGTTATTAGTAGTCCACCACAACCATAAATTGGGCAATATGGACCTATTAAAAATCCCCTGTCAGCAAATTTATGTTTTTGAATTAGTTGCAAAGTTACTTCCATAATCCACCCACAAATTGATATTATTATAAAATATAGAAAATAAGTTGCTATACTATATTCCATTAGTTTCTCCCCTTAATTTATCTAATTGCTTTCATTGCTTCATCTGTAATTTTATCTTTATCAAATTTTCGCATAATTAAAACTGCTATTGCAACAATAGCAAATGTTGCTCCATAAATCATTAAGCTAAACTTCCAATTTCCTTCTAGCAAACTTGCTCCTGCCCATGTAGAAGAAACAACTGAAGGAAATCTTGCAAGTGAAGAAATAACAATAAATTCTAGTGGCCTAATTGGAAGTAATGCTGCTATGTATGTTAATAAGTCCTTTGGCGTTCCAGGTATGAAAAACAAAATAAATATAATAAAACGTATAGTTTTTGGATTTTGAAATATTTTGCTTTTCTCTATTTTTTCTATCTTTTCTTTACTTACAAAATCATAAATAAATTTTCTACCAAGCTTATGTACTAACAAATATATAAAAGCAGTAATGAGCATTGAAGATATCATGATAAATACTGTTCCCCATATCTGTCCATAGCAGATACCTGCCAGTATTTCAATTGGTTCACCTGGTATTATAAATAAAAATATTTGTGCAAATTGCAATCCAAATAGCATTAAAACACCTAAAAATCCAGAACTACTAATTTTGTCTTTAAAAGCCTCTTGTCCTTCTGCCGTATTTAGTTCTGATATTAAAGGTATCAAATATATAGTTACTCCTATCATAATTGCTATTACTGCTATTAATAATATTATTTTAAAAATTTTAGTTCTTTTATTCATTTAATTTCTTATTCCTTTTCGCTTAATGGTAGAATTATACAATATTTTGCTATAAAATAAAAGCATCTTTATGAATTTAATATTTTCTTAATATTTATAGGACATATAAAACAATGCATAAAAAGTGTAATAAACTACCAACAAAAATGCAAATGTGGAAAACAAAATGCATGTATTTATGTTTTTTGCCCACACCATATAAAATAGCACCAATTGTATATACAATGCCACCAATTAGTAAAAGCAAAAATCCTGCTAATCCTAACAATTGTGGTAAAATATTAATTTTAAAAATTATGCACCATCCCATTACCAAATAGCAAATCATTGAAAAAGCCATATATTTTTTTAAGTCTATTGCTGTAAATATTGTTCCTATTATTGCCATTGCCCATATGACTCCAAATATAACCCATCCAGTTGTAGCATCATATTCTCTTAATGTGCACAATGCAAATGGTGTGTATGAACCTGCTATTAAAAAATATATTGTGCAGTGGTCTAATACCTGCATTACTTTTTTACCTTTTACTTTTGGACTCAAACCATGGTAAACACTTGACATTACATATAGTAAAATCATAGATACGCCAAATATTGCTCCACTAACAATTCCATAAACATTGTTATGTATAGCTGCTACAACTACACATAAAACTAGAGCCACTATTCCTAATACTCCACCAACAATATGGCTAACCATGTTAGAAATTTCTTCCCCTTTTGTATAATTGGGCAATATTCTATCTGCTAATTTTGTTCTTGTCATTAATTTTTCACCTCAACTAATTTTAGACTTCTTTTGTGAAATTTATTCTGCTTACTAACTATTTTTTAATTCTTTATATTTAAAATATATTTGGTTCCACGAATATGCTCTTTCTAATTCTGGCACTTCTAGATTTTGGTTCATAATTGTCGTAAATAATAATGTTTTAATATTTCCCTCTTGCATTTTTTTGCAATGCCTAATGCTATCATCTATAAATAAATCTATATTTGCTTTTTTTGCTGCTTCTAGCTTGTTTTGCGCGTTCATAATGAGTTCATCATATGGAATATTATTATTTTCCAGCCATTTTCTTGTATAATTTTCTATTATTTTTCTATTAGGTAACACTTCATATCTTGAAGTAATAAATATAATATTGTTTTTTTCTTTTTTAAGTTTTTTTAATATTTCCGGAGCATATTGCTTAGGTGTCGCTTTTGTAAGCATGTTTATAAAATATTTTTTCCAAAAAGAATTTATTTGTTTTTCCGTCCAATGTGGGTACATTGTTTCTATATAGTTATGATTATCTATTTTTCCATAATTTTCTAGCTTTCCAGAGTTTCCTAATTTTTCTATATCAAATTTTTGAGAATCTGCAAATACTGATTCAAAAGAATTTGAAATTGTATCATCTATATCAATTCCAATGTTCATTATATTTTCTCCTTTCATTTGTTGATTATATACATAAATATTCTAAAAATCAAGCATACTATTAATAATAAAATTATATTTTGTGGAGAAGCGTCCCAAGTCACCCTATTTAGGGTGACTTGGACCCGTCCCCAACCAAGATTTGACAATTTTATGTAATTAGTGGTATAATTATATAGTTGCAATGCATTTAAGAAAGGAGTAGTTCTTATTATGGCAGATAAAAAAATTCATGTTTTTGGACATACTAACCCAGACACAGATTCTATATCTTGTGCTATTACTATGGCAAATTTGCAAAATGAAATAGGCAGAGAAGCACAAAGTTATCGTTTGGGAGAAATTAACAAAGAAACAAGATATGCTTTAAATATGTTTGATTTAAAAGAACCCGATTTACTTTCTAATATAGATGATAACGCAAATGTTATAATGGTTGATAATAACGAGTTCACTCAGTGTGTACCCGGTATTGAAAATGCCCATATTCAAATGGTTGTAGATCACCACAGATTAAATTTGCACACAACAGAGCCAGTTTATTGTATTGCAGAGCCTATTGGTTGTGCTTCTACTATTATGTATAAATTATATAAACAAGATGATGTAGTTATAACACCAAAAATGGCTGGAATAATGTTAAGTGCAATTATATCTGATACTTTGATGTTTAAATCCCCTACTTGTACGGAACAAGATAAAATTACAGCTGAAAGACTTGCAAAAATTGCTGGAATAGATTTGTATGAGTATGGCTATAAAATGTTAGAAGCTGGTACTGATATTAGTGAATATACGGCTGATGAGGTAATTAATATCGATTCAAAAGATTTTAAAAATGGAGAACTTAAAATAACTATTTCACAGATAAATAGTTCCAACATAGATGAGGTATTTAAAAGAAAAGCTGAACTTGAAAAAGCAATTGAGAAAAAAATAACAGAAGAAAATATTGATTTATATGTATTTGTTGTAACAGATATTTTAGAAGCAAGTTCTAAGGTAATTGTTTTAGGAAATAGAATTGATATTTTTGAAAAAGCTTTTCACACAGAGCTAATAGCAAATACTACATATTTAAAAGGTGTAGTATCAAGGAAAAAACAAATTTTACCTGCTTTAATAGAGGCTATGAACCAAAAAATTCAATTATAAAATTTGCAAACTAGCGGGTATAATTTAGTGGTAGAATGTCATGCTTCCGACCTGATAGCGCGGGTTCGATTCCCGCTACCCGCTCCATAAGGTAAAATCGTCGCACCAATGTGACGTTAATGATTAAATCAATCTGAAAAGATTGATTTTTTTGTG
>CALXUZ010000005.1 GCA_944391825.1 uncultured Clostridia bacterium
GAGGCGCCACCCGGAATCGAACCGGGGATCAGAGTTTTGCAGACTCGTGCCTTACCGCTTGGCTATAGCGCCATTTAAATTAAAATTGCCTTTATTTAAAAGGCATAAATAGTAAAGTTATTTTGGAGCGGGAAGCGGGGCTCAAACCCGTGACCTTCGCCTTGGCAAGGCGACGCTCTATCAACTGAGCTATTCCCGCATATGCTTAAATAATAAAGCATATTTATAATAGCAAATTTTCTTTAAAAAGTCAAGGTAATATTGCTAAAAAATCCATAAAATAATCTTTAATATCCTTTTTTTGTATTTCTTCTCGGCTGTAAATGGTTAATGTATCTATTGTTTTACCATCTATATTAATTTTCAAGCTTCCAATTGTTTGATTTTTGCTAACTGGTGCTTCTAAATAATATAAATTATTAATTTCAATATCTGTGCTATCTATTTGCGTACTTTTTACTGCTATTGTTTTATTTTTTATCTCTTGCAGTCCAAGTTCTATATTATTCTTTTCACCTTTGTTTATATATATGCGGCTTTCATTTAATTGTTTCCAATTTTCAAATTTTTCAAGAACAATTTCTTCTAAATTTATTACCTGATAATTTTTATATGCGTATTCTATTAAATTTATGCTATCTGTTGTTCTAATTTTTTTAGTATCTGCTCCTAAAACTACTGTAATTATGTCTAATTCTCCTCTTTTACACGCTGTTACTAAGCACCTATTTGCTCCGTTTGTAAATCCTGTTTTTATCCCATAAACACCATCTAAATTTCCTAATAGTTCATTTGTGTTGGTTATTATTTTAGACTTACCATTAATGGTAACTGTATATTTTAAAGTACCTACAATTTCTTTAAATTTAGGAATTTGTAATGCATAATCTGCCATGCATGCAAGTTCATATGCAGTAGTATAGTGGCCTTTTCTATCAAGCCCATGTGGAGTTACAAAATGACTATTTTTGCAACCCAACTCAAAAGCTTTTTTATTCATCATTTCTGCAAATCCTTCTACACTGCCACCCACATGAATTGCCAAAGCTACTGCTGCATCATTTCCAGAGCATAACAGCAATCCATATAATAAGTCATGTACGCTTATTTTATCATTAATACTTAGTCCTAACCTTGAGCCACCAGTTCCTGCAGCTTTTTTGTCAACTGTTACCACATCTTTTAAATTTGCATTTTCTAATACCACAATTGCAGTTAGAATTTTTGTTGTACTAGCCATAGGCACTTGTTTATATCCATTTTTTTCGTATAATACTGTTTTAGAATTTCTATCAAATATAAGTCCTATCTTGGCATTTAGTTCAGGTGCATTATTTTCGCTGTCCTGCTCTGCACTTGTTTCCACGCTTTTGGTTTCTATGTTTTCTGCAGTCGCATAGCAAATTATATTACTATTTAATAAGAGGCTAAGAATTAATATTACAAATATTTTGTATGTCTTATTTTTTATATTAATCATAAAAAATCACCTTTTAAATTATATTTTAAAAAGTGATTTTTATGCTTATTATATACGAAGTCTTTCTTCTGCATCTCCCCAAGGCGTCCTACCTTCCTCTACTTCTTTATCCTTTTCTTTGTCCTTTTGTTCTTTTATTATATCTTCATTTGTTTTTTCTTTTGCTTCTTCAAGCGTCAAGGCTTCTTCTCCGAGCATATAATCAACTATTTGAACCGCTTCTTTTTTCTGATATCCTTCCTTCATTAAATCTTCTACAACCTCATCTGCATGCTCAATTAAATACATTTCGCTATACTGAATTCCATCTTCTTCTAAGCCGGTTCCTTCTGCTTTTTCATATGCTTCTGTTTGCTTATCTGGGTCTGCTTTTCTTGTTTTAATTGAAGTAGTTTGATTTACTGCATATGAATTATAATCTCTGCCTTTTACTTCAATATCATGTGATAGCCATTCACCATTTTTTCCTTGTCTTGCTTCTTGCAGTTCCAAATATCCATATGAATCGATATTTACTGAAATTCTTATGTCTCTAATGTCTTTATCTACAGAATTTAAATTTCTTGTTCTCATTACTTGGTATGGAACCTCTCTTGTTACAGGATTTCCATCATCTCCTAAACTAATAGTTTCTTCTCTTAAAGATGTAGTAGAAGGCTCAAAATATCTAGAAGGCTTGGGCTCGCCTTTTTCGTCTATATATTCAGCTTTCACAACTCCATTGTTATCTCTGTAAAAATATAAATTTTCCTCTAATTCCGGATGGTCTTTATATAAATTGCTATTTTCTCTTATAACTAAAACATTATTTGGTGGTATATTTTTAAATTTTGCAATTTCTTCTCTTTTCTCATCTTCTGGATTTTTTTGTAATTCTTTTTTATTCTCCTGCTTATTTTTTTGTCCTTTTTCTTTAGTTTTTTCTTTATTATCTGATAATATTTTTGTTCTTTCTTCAGTGGATAAAGTCATATCTTCTGGTTGTAATTCTTGTGGCAATTCAAAATCCAAATCTTCTAAATTTAGCATTTGAGCAAGCTGTGGATTAATTTCTTTTAAACTTTCAATATATTCTGGCCTAAAATGCACTTTTCCCTGCTCATCAACTGTTGCAATTAAATTATTTGTTTTGCCTGAATATATTTCATATGTATTTATATTTTTATCTGCATTTTCAATTTTAACAACAAAAATATCATTTTCTGCTAAATTACTGCCTTTAAAATTAAAATCTTTGTAATAATTAATATCTGTAATTTTAGTTTCCTCATTTTTATCTATTTGTACTAATTCTGCTATTTCTAGCATTTTCTCCAATATCTCTTGTCTTTTATTATCCTTTTCCACAATTATTCCTCCATGTTCTATTCTACTCCAAATGACATTACAAAATCTGTTCCTTCTCCAAGTCTCATAACAAAACTTGTTGTTTTTGAATTGCTACTCTCACCTGTTCCTTCATCTATTGTAACATTATACAAGTAGACATCTCCTTGTTTTTCTGCTTTTCCTGCAGATAGAGTATTTTCCTCAAAAAAGTTTTCTCTCACGTATTTTTCAAAGCTTTCTAATGTTGCAAAATTATTTGCTTTAAATGTTGCATCCAATTTGTTGTAAGCATAATTATAGTCTTTATCTTCTATTGCTTCAAAAAATTTTTGTATATTCATTAATACCTTATCTTCTTCCGATGCTTTTTCATATTGCTCTACAAACTCAGGTAAGTCTATTGTGTATGTATCTAGTATAACTGTATACTGCATTGCTGCTGTTTCTCTAAAAATATAATAATTTTTCAAATTATCTATACATACATATTGAGTATATTCATCTTTTATTGTTTTTTCATATGATTCTAATTTTATTTGTTGAAATGTAGCTAGGTATAACATGTATTCTTCCATACTAGTAAAATCTTCATATTTCTTAGCATTTTTCATATCATAAGACTCGTATATTTCCTTATTTTCATCCAAAAATCTCTGAAATGCTTGAAAATTTCCAAATTTTTTTTCTCTATATTCTAATTCCAAACTATTATAGCTATCTTCTGGACTATATAATGCATTTTGTATATAATCTTCAAATATTCTCATTACAACATCTTCTTCTGTTAGTGAAAACTGTTTTATTGCATTGTAATTATTTTTTTCAATTGATTCATCTATTATTTGTATTCTTTCTGAAATATAATCATTATATTCCTCTTTACTAATTGGTCTTATGTTAAATGTACCATTAGTGTTATCCATACATAAAATATAAAAATTTTTTAGGCTAGTATTTTTTATATAAGATACTTCCATAAAATAAGTAGCATACTCTAAATTACTTTGTCTTCTATAAATTTCATTTATTTTAATATCAACGTCATTTTCATTTTCTAATTTTATTTTTTCTAATACATTTTCTTGATTTATTTCATTTTTTTCTTTGTAATCTTCGTTTAATAGGCTGAAAATGGCCTCTTCATTTTGTGATTTTATATATAAATAATAATCTTTTACCATTTTTTCTATTGAAAAATATGTATTATTATCCTTTAAAATTTCCATATTTGATACTATATCTTCTGTTATATCTCCTATATGAGATTCGTATTCTTCTTGCATTTTTTCTTGTTCTTGTAATTCTTTGTTTTTAATATATAATATAGTTCCAATAATAGAAACAAGTATTAATACAATTATAATTGATACTATAATAATATACTTTTTTATTTTTTTCATTTCCTTTATAAGTGTTAACATTATTCGCTAACACTATCTCCTTTTCTTTAAATAGTAAAATTTATATTTTTTATCTTAAACCACTAATTAAGTGATAACAGTTTACATATTGAAATAATCTATTAATATCATTCCATCCATATTTATCTTCTGAATATCCTTTACATGTGTTCATAATATACACTTGCTGCCCATCTTCGCTAATATCTACTAATGGCATCCAATGTTGCGCACTAGTATAATAACTAGCTCCACCATATCTAGCTCCAACTACATGTATCATTACCTCTCCTCCACCATATAGCCAATTCTGTATTTCTTGTATTTGAGCACTATTTAACGTAACTCCCGCACCACTTGGACCAGATCCACAGCCTTGAAGATATCTTGAAGTAAGTTGAAATTCATTTAAAGTTCTTCCCCAACTAGGATATGCAGTACTTCCATATCCACTAGCTATAGTTGACACTGAAGTGGCATAACATCCAGCAGCTGCAAATGTACTTCCTCCAGAAGAAATTTGACCAATCCATGGACCATAATTCTGCAAATACCAAGTATATGTTTTTCCATTACTACTAGTATATGTTTTGAATTCATAGCCATCAATGCTAATTGATCCTTCTCCAGATCCAAGAAATACACCATTTCCAAATATTGTTTCAGCTATTTTTTTTCTCATATCCACACAATATTGTGCATAATCCGCTTTTTCTGTTAAAGTTGTTGGGTCTGAACCATTTGGATGCCCACATCTTTCTGCATATTCTCCAGTATATAAGCCTCCTAGTTCATACATAGAATATATCTGTATACGTCCTCCTGCTCCCCAGGTGCTTCCATGCGAAGCATAATAATCTGTACCTGCTGGATTTGAAAAGTCTGGTTCATCAGCAATATGTGTGTCTCCTAAATACATATATATACTAAATAATACATATATATTCGAAGCCGGCGTTCCTGCAAAGTGTGAATTAACTGTTGCAAATTCCTGGCCTCTTGCATAAGATGAATTATATGTGGAAGTTCCTTCTGTTGCACCATTTACAACCCATTCGCAAAAGTCCCTTATAGAATCAGCATAAGTTGAATATGTTGCACCTCCAGAAGCACCATTATATACTGCATATCCAAATAAATTATTACCTGGTATTGAAGAACCATAGCCAGTTTCTACACACGCCCAAGCAAACGCTAAACAAGGATTTACATCATATTCCAAACACACATCATAAAAGTCTCCCGCTGCACTTGCTAGCCTACTATATGAACTTCCGCTACTATATGTTTGTACAGCATTAATAAACTCTTCTCTACTTATATTCGTTCCAAAAGGAGATACTCCTCCTGCTCCTATATTATTAAAATTTCTTATATCAAATACATTGAAATCAAATTCAGAAACTCCATAATCATTGCCAGTTGCTTTTCCTAAAATATATCTCATTAATTGTTCTAACGATTGTGTTCTTTGTCCATTTTGAAGCATTTGGAAAAGCATCTCTGCTCCATTTTCTAAATTATCTACTGCCGCTTCTTTTATTCCTGAACTTGGTATTGAATATGGAGTTCTTAGCATTTCTATGAATTCATCTACTCTATCTTTTACTCCTTCACTAACTCCACTTTGATATGTCTCTGAGGTTGTGGTTATTTTATATGATTTAGTCTGGTCTATTTTTCTGCTCACTGTACTAGTATAAATATTTGTATAACTACCATCATTATTAGTTTCTTTTTCTGAAAAAGTATATTGGTGAGTAGGTTTTGTTTCATCTTCTAATTCTTCTGGAGTTGGTTCTTGAGTATTAGTTGTGTCCACTTTATTATATGTATATACTACCTCCATAATCCAATTTTTTACTGATTGCACTTTTATACTCGAATTAACATTTATTTGGGTTTGAGTAGTTGTAGTAGATGTTGGACCTGAAGTTGTAGGATCTGCTGTTGTTATTGAACTTGAAATATAATTTCCTTCAGCATCATATTCCATCTTTTTAGTTGATGTTTCTGTTTCAGTTGTATATGTATATGTAGTATCTGTTTGCACTGTTGTTTTATTTTGTAAAACTTGTATTACTATTTCTGTTTCATTTATTATTTTGTCTGCTAGTGCTAAAACAAATCCAGGATTTTGGCTTATTAAACATAAATCTAGTAAAAATTCTATTGGTACAGTATATTGTGAAATATTATCTTTATAACTTAATTTATTAATAGTAACTGTACTTGTTGTATTTCCTTCAGCATCTGTGGATGTATTAGTATTTGCAATACAAATCTTATCTCCATCCATGGAATAATAATTCAAAATCTGTGATGCATCCATTTGCTCAAATGTTTCTAATGATGGCTCATAATTTAGCATTTCTAATTCTCCAGTATCTGGATTTAGTCTTTTTATATATACTCTTCCATAATATTTTCCCGCTTCCTCTGTTACACCTCTATTAATTTCACTACTTACAACTTCTGCCGCATAGAGTTTTGCTATATCATCTCTTGTTAATTCCATATCATCTAAGTCTATTCCCATGTCTTCTATTACTCTAATTAGTCCATCAATTGTTTCATCAGATATTACAATAGAGTTATCATCTGTACTATATTGAACCGAATTTCCTTGCACATAATCTGATACATTATTTGAAAAAGCATCCACTAAGCTCTCATAAGCTGCACCACAAAGAATAATAACTGCTGCTATTGCAATAGCTATTAACAGGATCCTCCTCTTAAAAGGACTTTTTAATATATTTTTAACCACTCTTGCAGCTTTTCTTAAATTGTTCTCTGTATTTTCTTTTCCTTCCATAATTTCCTCTCTACATAAGAATTGTTATTTCATCTATATCTGCATCATTTCCATTTTTATAGTCTTCATAATTTTTTATTATTTCTGAAAAAACTACCATCCTGCTATTTTTTTTAGAACCGCCATCCTTTGTAAAATGTTAAATCAAATATTTTACTAGTATTTTCCTCTATCAATGTTGCATTTTCTTGCAATTCATCAATGTTTGAGGTATATTCTATATCGTTTTCATCTAGTAAATATACTTTTGTTTCATCTGGAGTTATATATATTGCATCATCTGTATTATTTGAAATTTGTATTTGATATTCTTCGTAATCGATATACACTCTTTTTTTCAAAATATTAATTGATATTCCGTCCTTACTAGCTGTTTTATTAATATTTCGAATGTAAATAAACTTATTGAGGCTAATTTTTGGTTCATTATCTTCCCTTGTAACATATATATAATCTTCTAATGTTTCTTCTTTATAACCCCCATTAGCTAATAAATCAGATGTATATGTGATTTTATATATTTCTCCTTCATACATGCTTTCTTCTATTTTTGCAGTCTTTTGTTTTGTAAATACTTTATTATAATAATTATTCCTAAAATCATTTATTGTAGGAAATAATACTTCCTTGCAATCATTAGAAATTATATTGTATGCCTCTTCTATTTTATTTTCATTACATAATTTTATAAAATAGTTTATAATATCTTTTGAAGATGAACTAGTCGTAATATTCTCTGGTATTTCTGTTTCATTTGTAATATGGTTTGTTTCAGAATTATTAATCACACTGTTTGTTTGAGATTGATAATAGTTATTTAGTAATTCTTGTTGTTCTTCCCTTTTAAAAGCTCTTAATATATTAAATACTGTGTGTAATAATAATACAAAGAAGGCTATGAATATTATAACTACCCAGATTGTCCTTCTATTTTGGTTATATTTTCTAAACAATTGGTTAAACATATTTATAGCCTCCTTTATTTTGTTATACTAAGCCTTTCATTCTTCTAATTTGGTCTGCATATGCTTTAGCTCTTTCTTCTGAAAATCTTCTTTTTTTCAATCTTGCTTCTACTTGGTCAGCATCTTTTGAACTAGTTACTTGTCCAGCTAATTGTGCTAATAGTATTCTTTGTTCAGAAGCTGTTTTTTCTGCTCCAAACTCTCCCCCTTCAGCTTTCATAGCCTTAATAATTACATCATCATCTGTAATACCATATTCCCTGAATTTCTTTGCTTCTTTCATAATTTCTTTTGCTTGAGCTTTTCCACATCCAAATTGCTCTGCATATTTATTTACTACATCTCTATCTTTTGCCCATGCTTTATCTAATTCTTCATTTCTTTTAGCTTTTATTTCATCTTCTGAATGGGTTACACCATAAAATTCAGCAGGTAGATTTTCTAATCCTCTAGTTTTGGTTTCTACAAAGGTTTCCGCTCCTTCACCAGCAGTCCATCCTCCAACTGCTCCTGCAGCTCCCCATTTTGCTACATTTCCAAAATCATCAGATGCTAACCCAGCGGATAAACCTATCATTGCGCCAGTACCAGCTAATGTTCCTTTTAATGCAGCCTTTGGTAATGTCTGAGTAGCAAATCTTCCAATGCCTTTTCCAACTTTTGGACCATAATATTTAATTGCTCTGCCAGCTCTTTCTCCTAAAGTTAATTTCTTAACTCCTTCTTTGCGTTTCTTTTCCATAAGTTCGGCATATGCCAATGTTCCAGGTTTTGCATTTAGTTCTTTTACTTTTTGGCGTGCTTGTTCCCCGCCTTGTAAATAAGCCGCTGTTTCCGCCATATGTTGCGCTCTTTCTTCTGATGTCATTTGTCGATTATTTGAAGTCGCTCCGTCGTCTTCGATACCTGTCTTATTATTTAATCTTCTTGTTTCTTGACGTAATCTTTCTCCGCCCTTTAAATAAGCATCCATTTCAACCATAGCTTCAGCTCGTTCTTCTGCAGATGGAGTATCATTTCCACCGCTTAAGCTTCTTGCTTCAAGTGCGTCTGCGCCAGAGGCATATAAGTCATTAATATCTTTTCCTTTATCTTTTCCTCTAGTTAATGCTTTTGCAGCATTTGGACCAACTGCTTTTCCTCCAGCTGATTTTCCAGCTTTTGAACCTTTTCCCAAGAATTTTGTTATTGAATTTAGACCTTGCATTGCTAGAGCTCCACCAAGTGCAGAACCTCCAGCAACAGTAGATGCTTTATCAAATCCGAAAAATCTACGCAATAACTTTTCTGCTTCTAGTAAAAATCCTAGAGCTACTATTGCATATATTACATTATCTTGTACTAAATCCATAGCAGAACCCATTAATATTGTATATAGTATTAAATGTACTGGCTGTATTAATAGGTTAAATAAGTATTCTTTAAGCCACATGTTAAATCCTTGTGCACTACCATCTTGCATTTTATCTAATGGGTATGTCATTGCCATTAATGGTGCAATTATGGTTAGAAATGTTAGCATTAATAACCTTTTCAAATATCTAAATAAGAATAGTATTGTATAGATTACTAGTACTATGTAGATTACAGTATAGCCAAACTGCCTCATCTCAACATCATCTTCAGTTATATCTTTAGGTTCTAATTGTAATTCCATTCTTGCTTTTCCCATTAGATTAGTTGGCCATATAAATAATTCTTCTCCTGAATCAGTATCCGTTGTAATAACACCATTTTGTCTAAACATATTAGCTGTATCATTATCATCAAATAAGAACTGTCCTTCATCTTCGCTTGCACCATCACCATATTTATAATCTTTAAGTTGCCTATCTCCACCTGTATCACCACTACTTCCAACAATAACATAAATTGGTTGATTAAATGAATTTACAGCTTCTGTTACAGCTTCTGTAATTGCAACTGCAAATGCCATAATATAGTGCATAAAGAATAATAGGCACATTGCAATTAGCCAATCGAATAACTTTTGTTTGTATTTCGCTTTATCTTCTGCTGAGCTACTAATAATTATTCTTATTGCAGTATATACCAATATTGATAATAATGCTACAATTGCAAAATTTCTTATAGCATAATACCATGATGAAATCGTAGGTTTTAATATAAGTGCACTAGATTTTTGATATACAGTCTCTCCTGTTGTTGTAGTTGTTTCTATATAATATCCATCCATGTTTCCATCGCCATCTATATCCATTTGTGTTGCACCTTTAGCGTCGGCGCCTTCAAAAAAGTTTATATCTAAAAATGGAATTGAATTACTAAACATATTTTCAGGTGTTAGTAAAAACACTGGTAATTTAAACGTAGGGGGAATTGCATCTGCTACAATTTTGCTAACAGCATATCCTCCAAGAGCTCCTGCAACAAGTAACCCTAAACTTAATCCACCTGTAAAAGGTGCTGCAATAACTCCTCCTACTACAATTGCTATTCCTGCCAGAACTCCTAATACTGTACTTGCGCCTGAGTCTTTATGATAAATTGTTAAAAATGATACATCTAAGTCAAATATAAAAGTTTGTGAAAGAGATATAATACCATCTGCAATTACTAAGAGTAAATCTTTAATTGGTTCAAACAAAATTCCACCAATTCCTGCCTGCGAAATAGTTGGTGACATGAAGTTGAACAATGTGACTATTATAATTGCAATTATTATCTTGTGTTTTATTTTTTTCTCCTTAAAAAATGACTTCATACTATCCTCCTAGTACATTTGTTGTGTTTTTCTGCTTCTAGCTTGTGCTAATTTATTTAAGTTTGTTTCAACAAACTCAAATTCTTTTGCTGTTGGGGTTATTTGAAGTATTGCACTATCTGCACCAACTTTTAGTAATCCTTCCCCTTTTAAACATGTTACCAAAAAGTTTGCTTCCCCTTCACTTAATTTAAATACTTCTTTTAAATATTGAATTTCTGATTTATCTTGAGCCAAAAATAATTTTGTATCAGAAGATGTTAATACTGCTTGTGCTTCTGGTTTCTCATAAAAGTCTTGAAATCTTTGTGAAATAATTGCCAATGATACATTTCTTTTTCTGGCACGTCTTGCCATTGTATTTAAAAAGTCTACAGCTTCTGGATATGGCAATAGCATCCATGCCTCGTCAACAATTACTCTTTTTCTAGCAGCTTTGGCTCTATCTTCACTATTTTTCTTAACATATTTTTCCCAAATCCATGTTAATAATATCTGCTGTGCCAAAGGTCTTGCAAACCTTTCTTCAAGTTGTGAAATATCTAGGTTTATAAATAATGTTCCATCTAATAAATCAAATGTAGATTGTCCATCAAAGTAGGCCATTTGACCATCATATTCCCTTATATATTGTTTCATAACTTTTAATAAATAACTATAATGAAAATTATAATCTGCATTTGTATTTTCTTTTGCTTTTTGCTGAATTCTTTTATACCAAGATCCAATTGTTGGCATTTGTTTTTTCTCTCTACCAAGCATATTGTCTCCTAAGTTTATAGAATTTGTATCATATAAACTATTTGGATCGCTTGTAATACCATGTGCTACATATTCTTCTAAAACAGACTCTGCTATGATTTGCTTTGTAAGCTCGTTTACTTCTTGGCTTCTTGTACTACCTCTTGCCATTGTAAGTAAAGCTTGCGTTACGTCTTCAACTTTGTTTTCAACATTAAGCACTAGTCTTTCCTTACCTGTAATTTCATCTTTTGTAAGCTCAGTTTCAATATCAAAAATATTAATAACTGTTTTTGATGTAGGAGAAAATACAACATTAGTTCCTCCTAAGCTTTCTGCCACAATGCTATATTCTCCTTCAGCATCTAATGCCAAACTTTGAATTCCCATTAAAACTGCTGAACGAGAAATTAAAGTTTTCATTGTTACTGATTTACCAGCACCTGATTTTGCAAATATTACCATGTTATAATTTGTTAATGAATTGTGGAAATTATCAAATAATATTGGTACTCCAGTTTGTTTATTTGTCCCTAAAGGAATTCCTGTAGAGTGTCCAACTTCTGAAGTTGTAAATGGGAAAACTGTTCCCATTGAACGTCTATCAAATGTATGTGTTTTCTTAATCTTATCATCCATTAGTGGCAAATTTGATTTAAAAGCATCTTCTTGCATACCCCAAGCAGTTTTTACATTAACTAATGATTTAGACATTTCTGTTGATAATAGTTTTGTATATCTGTCCAAATCATCCAAGCTATATGCAAATAATGTTGCCACAATTGAAGCTTCATATAGTTTATTAAAACCTGCTGCAATTTCATCTCTTAATTGTTCTGCCTCTAATCTTTTTTGCCCTAATGTACTCTCTCTGTTGATATTTCCTCTGTCTGCTGCAACAATTCTTTCAGTTTCTAGCTCATTAATAACTCTATTTAATTCATTTTGCGATCTAGATTCTTGAATTGGATTAATATAAATAGATGTATTAATATCTCCAAATAAGTACATGTCCCTAAATAATTCTGGGAAGGTACACATCCTTGGTAAAGCGGATACAAAAAAGCTTCTTGCATATCTTTTAACATTGGAGATTATCTCTAAATGGTCAATGTTACTAGCATCTATCCCAGATGGTGCTATTAATTCTTTAATTGTTTTCTTTTTTAATATTTTAAATTCATCTGGTTTTGTATAGTCATTACGCTGTCTCTGTAATTCTAGTTCTCTTTGCTGTTCCTTCTTTTTGCTCATCTTCCGTACCTCCTTTTTCCGTGTCTTTTTTAGGTCTTCCTCTTCTTTTTCTTGTAGCAGTTTCTTTTTGTATTTTTTGTATTGCACTGTCTGCTATTTCTTCTCCTATGGCTGATTTATTTTGTTCAATTATTGAAGTGGCAAAACGGTCAATCAAATCATCCAATCTATTTTCTCTACTTTCCAACTCTTTTTCTTTTTCGGATTTTGCCTCATTTACTTTTTGACTTGCCTTTTTAAATGCTTCTTCTTCTATCTTATTATTTAGTGCTTGCATCTTTTTATCTATAACATCTGGAGCTGTAGAATATAGTTCTGTATATCCAGCTTGTATTGCTTTATCTATGCCATAAATCTCAGCATCATCCCTGTTATATGCTACGTATAACAAATCAACCAATTGGTTGGAGTCAAGCGCTCTACCTATTACACCACAAGCAGATAGCGTTCTAACAATCGATTGTGCTCTAGTATATAGTTCCGAAAAAGCTAAATTTTTTATTTCCTGCTTGTCCATATTAGTTTCGCCTAATTCTTCTGGATAATATGGAATTACTATATAGTATTTTTGATTTAAAACATTTTTGTTTAAACTCATTTTTTCTGTTGTATATATTATGTCTTTGCCATATTCATATAGATTTGTTGTTTTAGTTAGTTCGTAAAAAGCTGCATTTAATTGTTCTTGCGTATATCTGTCTGAATTTGACATTTGTTCATAATCTCTTTTTTGTTTTTCGAGCTTATCCTCAATTTCTTTTACTTTCTCACGATATGTTTGTATACTGCTTTCTAAGTTGATTGTTCTTGTTTGTGTATAAATTTGTATAGGATGTCTCAATGTATTTAGAAACTGTATAAATCCTTCTTCTACTGCATTCTTTTCTACTTCTGACATTAAGTCATAGTTAATTCCCTGGCATTCGACAACCATAACAAACTTATTTCCATTTTTTGAAATAATCATATTGTCTTCAATTTTATCAAATTCCATAAAGTCAAAAACAGAGCCAACAGAATAATTTTTGCTTGCTTTTTGGTCAGCTATTTCAGAAGTACTTATAGTTTCTTTTTTCTTACTCTTATTGCTTTTAGATTTAAAATATAGAATACAAAGAACTCCCAATAATATTATCATTACTATTAAAATAACTGTTAGTATTAATGTTATAGATTCAATCATTGTTTTTTTCCTCCTTGTACACATATATTTTTTTACCCTTTGTTTTGAATTTTATTGCCCTTTTTAAAATATCATCTAAATTTTCTCCACCAGTTTTTTTAGAAAATTCGAATTTACCTATCTCCGGCATTTTAATTGTTCCTATTCCAAAACCCAAAAGGGCGCAAACTACAACAAAAACAATTCCTACCATAGTTAGGTTGAATAGGGAAAATATAAAATAAAATATCAAACCTATTCCAGCTGCAGCTACGGTATAAATTAGGCTTTTTGTTGTAAATATGAACAAAATTCTGCCTTCACCTTTTACATTTCTTGGTAAGTCATATGTCCCCATAAATGATATTTCCTCCTTTGTTTTATTTGCTATAACAAACCTTTTTATACTTGATATACATTATATCAAATAAACTCGAAAAATGTAACCTAAAATTTAAAAAAAGTGCACTTTTTGTGCACTTTTAATATAATTGTAATATTTCTGTAATGTTTTTGTAACATTAGGTTGTCAAATTAGTTGTAATTTGTACAATTACTTGAGCAATTGCACCAGCACCAAATACTAATACAGCACCAACTAAATATGGAATCATTGTCTTTTTGTATTCAGCTTTTTCTGATGCACTACCAATCATATATTTAATACCTAGTATTAATAATACAATAACTGCTATTACAATTGCTGCTATAGAAATATAGCTAATAATAGTTTGACCTAAACCTGTAAGTCCTCCAGCATCCTCATTATAATTTGGATTTAACTGGTTAATTACAGAACTTGCTCCAAATACTACAGTATTAGAAAACATTAATGTAAAAATAGCAACTATTAAAATTACACTTGATATTTTTGCAAGTTTTTTCATATCGCTTTTCCTCCTCTTTTATTTGTTATGTTTATTTTATATCTCAAAAATTTGAGATAATTTTAAAATCAATTTTATCTTAGCAAAATAATTACTAATCTCCAAATACCAAATGCTCCAAAGAGCACAGCACAACCTATAACAAATGGTATTAAGGTTTCTTTAACTTTTACCTTTTGTTCTACACTACCTGTAATAAATTGTATGCCTAGTACTGTTGCAACTATAACTGCTACACATACTCCTAAGATTAATAAAAGATTATATACTAAATTTGAAGTTTCTCCTAAGACATCAAAATTAATTACATTATTTGCATTTGGTTTTCCTTCATTTACAAGTTCATTAGCACCGCCTATAATATTATCAATGCTTAGTGCCTGTGTATATGAGTAAGCAGAAAAGAAGGCGAATAAAATTAATGCCATTATTAATATTGCGTATATTTTTTTTATCATAATTCGACACTCCCTCTTTCCTAATTATACTATATGGATTATTAGTTTGCAATTGTATTTTTTAATTTTTTTGTATATTTACAATAAATCAGTGCCTTCAACTAAATTAAATATTATTGCGATAATTCCTGAAGCTGCAAATAATAATATTGCACCTATTAAATATGGGATCATACTTTTTTTGTACTCTGCTTTTTCTTCAACACTACCAACCATATATTTAATGCCTAGTACCATTAATGTAATTACAGAGGCAATAATTCCTACATTTACTATAATTGTTATTATATCATTAGCTCTACCAACAATTACGTTTGCATCACCAGTATTGAAATTGTTAGGTTTATATGCATTGGGATCTTCTAGCGGGTCAGCCGCCATGCTAACAGTTGGTAAAAATAATATAAAAGCTAATAATATAATTAGTATTAATCTAGATTTTAAAAATTTCTTTTTATTCATTTTTTACTCCTATGTGTTTGATATGTTTTGATTATACTTTATTTTTTTCTATTTTTCAAGTATTTATATGATAACATATTTTTTAGTGTTTTTAAGCATTGTAATTAAATTGTAATTAAAATGTCATAATATTGTAATATTTATATTAAAGCAGAAAAGCAACTAGAGTTTTTTACTCTAATTGCTTTTTAATATTCTAATTATCAAGAATTACTTGTTTTTTATTTTTTCTTTTTGTCTGCTTTAATTTTGGTTTAGCATCAAGCTTCATTTGTGTACTATAATATTGTGCAATCAATTCATCTAGCTCAACACTAATTTGGTATGTTATACTATAATCTGCTTGCTCTAAAATACTTTTATTTAATTTTTCGCGCAATTTACAAATTTCTTCATTTAACATACTAATCACTCCTTTTTATATTTTTTATCTTATGTATATATTTAAAATACCATATTTTTACAAATTAGTCAATAAGTTTTTGCTTATTTTGTAGTATTTTAGCAACTTTTCGCATGACATAATTCTACATTTTTCGACAAACATTTTCTTTATTTTATAAGCTTTTTTAAAATAAAACAAAAACTTACAAATTTTTCTTAAATCAATTTTATTTTTCTTACTAAAAAAATAACGGAAGCACTTCCGCTATTTTTAATTTGGTTTAATTATTGAAATTGCCTCATTTTCTTTTTTGAAGATATCATTTAATACATTTTGCGTATATTCTTTTGTAACAGTTTCAAAGTCTTCAATATAGTCAAAACTATTTATTCCTTTCATGCTGTCTGCTAAAAACATTCTACCTATATTTGCCACACTATTATATTCTATTACATAATCACCATAGATTTTTCTTTTTATTCTACTAAAGTTTTCTTCATTTAATCCCTCTTTTTGCATTTGACTAATTGCTTCATCGATTTTTTGTTTTACTAGTTCTGGCTTTTGTGAAAATCCTGATATTAGCACATGTGCATATTCATGGCTCCACTCATAATCTAGTTCTGGCTGTGCAAGTAGTATCCCATTTTCATAAAGTTCCTTATATAAATCAGAACTTTTGCCTATTAACATATTTAATAAAATTTCTATAGCAATATGTTTTTGTATTCTATTTTCTGCGGAATTTTCTATGTCTTTAAATCCCATCATAAACATTGGCAAGCTTACTTCCATTTGAGCTGTTTTTTCTGCCTTATTTATACTATTTTCTTTTTGTGGGTATATTCTTTTAATCTCTCCTTGATTTTCTTTTGGAATTAACCTGTTCTTAACTTCTTGTAATAAGTTTTCTGGCTCAAAATCTCCGCAAAGTACCATTACCATATTTGAAGGATGATAAAATGTATTATAGCATTTATACAAAACGTCTGGCGTAATTTTGCTTATTGATTCTATACTTCCTGCAATATCTAGTTTTATAGGGTTATCCTTATATAAGCAATCCATTATATTTATATATAATTGCCAACCTGGGTCATCATCATACATATTTATTTCTTGACCAATTATTCCCTTTTCCTTTTCCACATTTTCATCTGTAAAATATGGGTGCTGAACATAGTCCATTAGTTCGTCTAATCCTTCGTAAAAATTATCAGTACACTCAAATAAATATGCAGTATGGTCATTTGTTGTATATGCATTTGCATCAAGTCCCAATGCCATTAATGTATCTAGGCTATTTGTGCCATCTGGTTGTTCAAACATTTTATGTTCCAAAAAGTGTGCTACACCATCTGGAATAAATACTTCTTCACCTGTTTGTGGCATTATAAATCTATTATCAATTGACCCAAAATGAGTACCCCAAATAACATATTTTTTCTTAGTATTCTTTTTTGGAATTATTATAATCTTCATCCCATTTTCAAGCTTTTCTATATAGGCTTTTTCTTTGATTTTTAAACTTTCTATTACTTTCATTTTTTAACCTCATCCCTAATCTTTTAAAAAATATATTGTATTTATTTTAATCGTATTTGCAAGGTCTTTTACGTTTTCCTTGCTTACTTCCGAAATATATTTTTTGTATTTTTCTATTGTTACAAATCTATCTGATAATTCTTGCCCATAATAATAGGTAATTTCTGTATCCTGTTCTTCTGTAACGCTATCTATTGATGCAAGTATTAATTTTTTAGAATTTTCTAAATCCTCTTCTGAAAAATTTCCGTTTTTCATATCTTCTAATTGTTCTTTTATTGTTTCTAAGGCTTTTTGATAGTTTTTAATCTCTATTCCACAGCGGATAAATAGTGCATTTTTTGTTCTTAAATAACTAGAACCTGCTGTATATGCCAAACTTTGTTTTTCGCGAACATTTTGGAATAATTTTGAGTTTGCTCCTCCGCCTAAAACTGCATTATATACAGATGCTATAAAACGAGAATTTTCTTCTGTATTTTGAATATCTAGTCCTATTACTAGCTTGCCCTGTGTAACCTGCATGCTTTCTTCTACAGTATTTTCTTGTGTAGGTTCTTTTTTCTCTGTTACCTCATTATTTACAACATATTTTGGCTCCCTACCTTGCAATTTTTTAATATTTTCATTTTCTTCTACATTTGCAAGCAATTCCTCATTATTTAAGCTACCTGAGCAGAAAATATCTATTTTGCAATTATTAATTAATTTTTTGTAATAATCATATAATTGCTCTGGTGTTATTTTTTCTATATCTTCCACATAACCGAATTTATATAATCCATATGGCTTATTTTTAAACATTTCTTCAATACATCTATCATATGCATATTTTGCTTTATTATCAATTTTTGCTTCTATTATCTGCTTTAAATTTTTCTTTTCGCCTTCAACATATTCTGGGTTAAATGCATTATTTATAATTAAAGGATTAAATACAATATCAAATAAAATACCAAGGCATTTTTGATTTAATTTTTCTGGCTGTGGCAAAAATTCTTCACTTAGTGTTTCCAAATAAAATTTTAAAATATGATTATCACCTGTTTTTTCTACACCACAATTAAAACTGGCACCATACATGTCTTCTAGTTCTTTACTAATTTGTTCTTGTGACTTAAGGTTTGCTGTGCCCCTTCTTAAAACAGCACCCAATAGTGCATTTAGTGTAACTTCTCCCCTTGCTAGTGGAGTTGCCAAAAATACTGCATATAGGTTTGTTTTGTAGTTTTCGGTATTGATTTGGTGAAGATTTATACCTTTTTTTATTTCTCTTTTTTGATAATTCATGCTCTCTCCTCTTTTCATTTTTAATATATTAAGTATAGGCTAAATAAGCAATATTTATACAAAAAGGATTGAAAATTATTTTCATAACCTTCAACCCCCATTTTTTTAATAGTTTTAATAACCTATTTTTATAGATTATTTTACACTTTTTTAGAATTTTCTTTTTCTAGCTGCCTCTGATTTTTTCTTTCTTTTTACACTTGGTTTTTCATAATGCTCTCTTTTGCGTACTTCTTGTAATACTCCATTTCTTGCGCATTGCCTTTTAAACCTTTTTAAGGCATCTTCTATATTACCATTATTAACTTTAATCTCTGACATATTTTTATTCCCCTCCCTTCAGTAATTACACTATTAAGTGTGGGATTTTTAATAATTGAAGGTATTTTGTTCCTCCGTACGCACTATATTATACATTTATTACCATAGTTTGTCAATAATATTTTAGGCATATGTTACACAATTTCTATTTTTTCACTTCCGCAGTTTGGGCAGTTTTTTATTTTTATATCATTTTCCTCATAACCACAGCGTAAGCATCTTGCTTTTTTTATTTGTATACTTGCATATCCCAAATTATATTTATCCATTAAATCCACTATTTTTTCTATATTCTCTGGTTTTTCTGCTTCTGCTTCTTCCAATTTGACACAAAATAGATTTCCACCTTTTGTTAATTCGTGATATGCACTTTCTATTTTAGCTTTTTCCTCTATGCTTAAGTCATATGCTATTGGAATAAAATTGCTATTTGTATATTCTTTTTTATCTGTTACCCCTGGTATTATTCCAAATTGCATTTGGTCTTTTTTTAAAAAGCTTTCTTCTATCCTTCTTGAAGGTGTTGCAAATACCTCATAATTCAAATTATATTTTTCCGAAAATTGCTCAGATATTTCTTGCAAATCATTTATTATTTCTAATCCCAATTCCTGTGCTTGTTGCGATTCCCCATGGTGCATGCCTGTTAATGCAATTAGACACTCTGCAAGTCCAATAAAACCTATGCATAATGTACCATGCTTTAATACTGGCTCTACTTTATCAAATGGTTTTAATTTTTCGCTACCCAACCACAAACCACACATTAGTAATGGAAACTGCTTTGCTACAGCAGTACATTGAAAACAATATCTATCATATAGCTGCTTGCCTACAATTTCAGCATACTTTTCCAACTTTTGCATAAAAATTTTTTTCACTGTTTTTTTATAATTTGCAGTCATATTTTTTTCAGCATCTCTACCTATTTCAAACTCTATGCCTAGTTTTTCCTGTGCTTCGTAGCTTGCTTCTATTGCAAGTTTTGGTAGATTAATTGTAGTAATAGAAAGGTTTCCCCTTCCAATTGAGGTATTTTCACCATTTTTATTTTCAAATACCCTTATTCTGCTTCCCATTACAGCACACTCATATTTATATCTATCCTTGTCGCTTTTTTTCCATTTATCATTTTGGTTAAAGCTTGCATCCAAATTTAAAAAGTTAGGATAATGTCTTTTACTGGACACTCTACAAGCTAGTTTGTATAAATCATAATTTTTGTCTTCTGGCAAATAATTAACTCCCTTTTTCTTTTTCCAAACTTGAATTGGAAAAGTTGGTGTTTCATCATATCCTATTCCTTGCTCTGTTGAAAGCAAAATTTCTCTAATAATACATCTACCTTCAGGCGTTGTATCTGTACCATAGTTTATAGAACTATATACTACCTGATTTCCACCCCTTGAGTGGATTGTATTCATATTATGTATAAAGCCTTCCATAGCCTGATGAACGCGGAATACAGTATTATTTATTGCTGCTTGAAGGTCTCTTTCCTCTCCTTTTAATGAACTTAAATCTTTTGCCATATATTCTTCTGGCTCATATGTTAATAAGTTTGATAAATCTTTTCCCAATAAATTTGCTATTTTTTCTACTTCTTCTTTAAATGTTATTTTAACATATGGTGCTAGATAATAGTCAAAAGCTGGGATACCTTGTCCGCCATGCATTTCATTTTGTACTATTCCCATTGAAATATATGCTAAAATACTAGCAGCCTCAATTCTTTGTGCAGGTCTGGAACTGCTTCCCTCTATTTTAAATCCATTTTGTAATATTTTATCTAGTGGATGTTGCAAGCAAGTTAGAGATTTTGTTGGGTAATAATCTTTATCATGAACAAAAATATAGTTTGATTTTACTGCTTCTCTTACTTCACGTGATAATAGAAAATCATCAACAAATGGTTTTGTGGTTTCTGATGCAAATTTCATCATCATACCAGTTGGAGTGTCCGAGTTTTTATTTGTGCTTAGGCGCATATTATCATTTGATTTTGCACTAATTATATCCAAAAAAACCTCTTTTGTTTTGGATTTTCTGGCAACATCCCTATTATATCTATATGTAATATAGCTCTGTGCTACTTCTTTTCTTGAAGATGCCATTAGCTTTTTTTCTACAGCATCTTGTATCTCATAAACCGTAGTTTGCGATTTATCTTCAAATTGTTTTTGTATTGATGACGCAATTTTATTTGCTAGTTCAAGGTCTATTCCATCAGGCGTCTGCGCCATAGCTTTGCTTATTGCCTTTACAATTCTTTCTGGATTAAACTCAACAACTCTACCATCTCTTTTAATTACTTGCAATATTCATTTCTCCCTTACTATGATTTTTTTATTTCATGGCCTGTAAGTCCAGGTATTTCTATAATTGTTTAGATTGAAATTTTCTTTTATACTCATTTTTATTCTACCAAATATTTTGTTTTCTTTCAATTATTTGGTAAAAATTCATTAAATTTCTGCATTTTGTAATAAAAATCGTTCTTTAAATTTTTAGATTTTGACATTTCAAAGTTGATAAGCACGCCAATTTTGACAACTTAAAAGCAAATTGATAGAATTACAAATTACCCACAATTTTATTATAGAAGTACAGTCTGCACATGTGGAACTTTAGCATGGTTTTAAAGCATTCCGTCCCAATTAACACAATGGAACCGTCCCTGAGTCACCCTATTTAGGGTGACTCGGACCCGTCCCCAACAGCTTTTTCTGCGAAGCTGTTGTTTACAACTTTGTCATAGTCTGCTTGTTTTGTTAGTTCTCCTGCTTCTGTCATGACTGTTTGTAATAAGTTAAAAGATTCTTCTTCTAATATAGGGTCACTTTTCCATGCATCAATGTCCATGTAGCTTTGTACTGATGTTGTAAGCATTTCCAAGTCCGTATCTGCAAAGAAATCTTTAATTAATTCTGCTATTTCTTCTGCTGTGTGTTCTTTAACATATTGCTCTCCTTTGTATATTGCATTTGTAAATCCTTGTATTACATCTGGATTTTCTTCAATATAACTTTTATTTGCAAAATATGCAGTGTATGGGATTTCTCCTGCTTCTTCTCCTACAGATGCTACAATATATCCTTTTCCAGCTTGCTCAGTTGCAGATGCTGTTGGTTCAAATAATGTTACATATTCTGCATCTCCACCAGCAAATGCGCCTGCCATTAAGTCAAAACTTATGCTGTCATCCAATACTAAATCTTTTTGTGGGTCTATTCCATTTTGTTTTAACACATATTCAAGTGTCATATATGGAACCCCACCTTTTCTACCAGGAATAACAGTCTTTCCTTTTAAATCTGTCCATTTAAAATCATCTGTAGGCTCTTTGCTTACTAAAAATGAGCCATCTCTTTGTGTCATTTGTGCAAATACTTGTGCATAATCTTCTTTTCCTTCGTTATAAATATAAATTGCTGCTTCTGGTCCAGCAAAGCCTATATCACTTTGCCCTGCAATTACAGCTGTCATTACTTTGTCTGCTCCTTGACCTGTTGTAAGTTCTATTTTCAATCCTTCTTCTTCAAAGTAACCATTTGCTATAGCTACATATTGTGGTGCATAAAAAACAGAACGAGTTACTTCATTTACTCTAATTGTTTTTAAATCTTGTGTATCAGTTTTTTTGTTAAGTAGTGCAAATGCTGTAATTCCAGCAATTATCACTACTATAATTAAAATAATTATAAGATATTTCTTCAAGTTTTTTCATCCTTTCATTTTATTATGCCTTTTTTGACATTTTCTTTACCACTAGCTTTTCTAAAAGTACAATGGCCTCATAAATTACTGCTGCCATTATGGCTAATATTATTACACATGTCATTACTAAGTCTAATTGAAATACTTGGCTTCCATATACAATTAAATGACCTAATCCTGCTTTTGATACTAAGAATTCTCCCGTAATAACTCCTACAAATGATAACCCTATATTTACTTTTAATGAATTAAAAAATGTGGAAATATTAGCAGGAATAATGATTTTAGTAAGTGTTTGTAATTTATTTGCATTAAATGTTTTTGCCATTTTTATAAGCTCTTTATCTGTATTTAAAAACCCATTTAATATCTCTAGTATTGTTACTATTAGAGATATTGCGAGTCCCATTGTGATAATAGCCCCCATACCTGCTCCTACCCAAATAATTATAATTGGCCCGCAAGGCTACCTTTGGTAGGCTATTTAGCACTACTAAAAATGGTTCTGCAACTTTTGACAAAAACTTAGACCACCATAATAGAATTGCAATAATTACCCCTAAAATTACACCTGATACAAATCCTATTAAAGTCTCTGTAAGTGTAACACCTAGGTGCATTAAAAGTCCATTTGATGATAAATTTAAAAATGTATCTAGTATTTGTGATGGCTGACTTGTTATAAAACTATCAATTATATTGTTGTTAGCTAAAATTTCCCACCCTAT
Source organism: uncultured Clostridia bacterium (assembly GCA_944391825.1). GTDB lineage: Bacteria > Bacillota > Clostridia > TANB77 > CAG-508 > CAG-273. The sequence continues at coordinate 23,668 of CALXUZ010000005.1, forward strand.
TATAAATATGGCAAGAATTGCAAGCTGTGTTAATATAACAGATATTTTTCCCATCTTTATTTTTCTTAAGTATTTTTTTCTATCTTCTGATATGTTTTTTTCACGCATGTACATCCAGCTCCTTCCATATGGTATCAAAATATTTGCTAAATTTAGGGCTTTCTCTACAATTTATTGGATTTCTATTTTCCAGTTCAAAATCTATGGTGTGTATATTTTTTACAATTGCAGGTCTTTTTGTTAAAACTATAACCCTATCAGACATGCTAATTGCTTCTGAGATATCATGTGTTACTATTAATGCTGTAATATTTTCATTTTTAAGTATCTCATATATGTCATTTGTAACCATAATTCTAGTTTGATAATCCAATGCAGAAAACGCCTCATCTAAAAGCAAAATATTAGGCTTGATTGCCAGTGTTCTAATCAATGCTGCCCTTTGCCTCATGCCACCAGATAATTGAGTTGGATATTTGTTCTTAAAATCATATAACCCATATTTTTTTAAAAGTTCTATAACATATGCTTCATTTTCTTTTGTTTTTTTATGCCCTATCTCTAGCCCAAACATTACATTGTTGTAAATATTTCTCCACTCTAATAAGCTATCTTTTTGTAGCATATATCCTGTACTCCCATCAATTTCTATCGTTCCTTCTGTTTTAGGCTCTAATCCCGCAATGATAGAAAGCAATGTCGATTTTCCGCATCCACTTGGACCTATTATGCTAACAAATTCGCCCTGTTTTACATTAAAACTTATATCTTTTAATGCTTCTACTTCTCCATTTTTGGCTTGGTACTTTTTGCTTACGTTTTTTAGTTTTAATATTTCTTTCATGTGTACCTCCTATTTTTAAATTTATCATGTTATATTTTATGTTAACAAGGTCTGTTTTGTACCACTATTCTTTTAAATTCTAAATACTTGACCTGGGTATATTAAGTTTGGATTTTGTATGCGATTTAACCTTACTATATTTGCTATACTTGTGTTATATCGTCTTGCTAAACTCCACAATGTATCCCCTCTTTTTACAGTGTGGAGTATGTGTCCACAGTCATATCTGCAACTACTATTAACTTGCAATCTTTGACCAGGATATATTAAGTTAATATTTTGAATATTATTATCCATTGCTATTTGTGCAACTGTTGTATTATACATTTTAGCAATTCCCGATAAAGTATCTCCTGATTTTACAGTATATACTTCCTTTGCACCCGTAACCGGTGGTTTTTCTGTGCTACTACTTGGTACTATTAAGGTTTCACCTGCATATATAAGATTTGGATTTGAAATATTGTTTAGCCTAACTAATTGTGATACTGTTGTATTGTATTTTAAGGCAAGTGCAGATAATGTATCTCCCCACTTGATTGTAATTCTTTTTGTTTTCTCAGGTGTTGGCTCTGTTTCTTCTTTATCCGGTTCTTCCACTGGTGGTACAACTTCAGTATCATCTAAAAATATCTCTTTGGTAAATTTATCTCTATCCACATAAGTACTAATTCCAGGCACTTCGCCCCTATCCGTATATTGCCAACCTGCCCAGCTATCCCATGTTCCACTATTTGTAGGTCTTTCAACTCCATAGTCAGCCACCCACAAGGGATATCTGGTGTTTTCTCCACTCCAAGTATTACTTGCAGTATATGCATTACTATATAGTATTGCTTGCTTACCACTTAATCTTTCTACCTCTTGTATAAATGCCAATCCCACTCTATTTATTTCTGTTTTATTTAGGTCACCAAAAACCTCAAAATCCATGGCTAATTTGCAATCCGGGTTTTTACCAGAAATTTTTGATACAAAATATTGCGCTTCTCTTTTTGCTTGTGCCTCTGTTCTAGCTGTTACATAATGGTAAAATCCCACTTTAATGCCATTTTCCTTTGCTTTTCTATAATTGCTTTCCAAATATGGGTCCACATAATATGTACCTTCAGTAGCTTTTATATATACAATTTCAATTCCCGCTTCTTTAACCTTTTTAAAATCAATTTCACCTTGATAGCTACTTACATCAATACCTTCATAAAGAGTAGTATCAGATGGTTCAAATGCTATCGCCTCTGGTGGCAGTATGTATATTAAAAACGCAAGACATACAAGTATGGTAAGTATGGTTTTTACTGTTTTTTGCATCATAAATAAACTCCTTTCTTATATATTTTATGAAAGGAGTTTATTTATGTTATTATTTTATTTTTAAAACAATACAAATATTTAGTTCTATTTACTAACAAACTTCATAATCTAGCAATTTTATTTGTTCAGAAATATATTTTTCATTTGGTTCAATTGGTTTACCTAAATCTGTACTTAAGTATTTTTTATTATCATCTGCAAACACAGTAACAACTGGATTTTTAATCTCATCTTGAAGTAAAGCACAACCTAAAAAATTTGCCCCTGAGGAGATACCTACACCTAAGCCTAAGTCCGAAGCTAATTTTTTTGCCATGTTAATTGAATCCATGTCATTTACTAATATAACCTCATCAATTTCATTTTTTTCAATTAAATCTGGAACGAAGTCATCCCCTATACCTTCTATTTTATGTGGTCCAATAATTTTGTGCCTAGAAATTAATGGCATAGTATCCGGTTCTATTGCAACCACTTTTATATCTGGATATTGCCTTCTTAATTTTTTACCTATTCCCATTAAAGTACCACCTGTGCCCACACCTGATACAAAACCACCTATATCTTCTTGCAAAACATTTAAAATTTCCTGTCCGGTCGTTTCATATTGTGATAATAAATTATCTTGGTTAGCAAATTGGTTCGCATAAAATCCATTTATCTTTTTAGCTAGATTCTTAGCTTCTTTAATACATCTTTTAAATCCTCCTTGCTCTCGCGAAAACGTAATTACTTCTGCTCCGTAACTTTTAATAATTTGTGCTCTTTCGCAACTTACCCAGTCTGGCATAAAAGTGTATACAGGATGCTTATAATATTTTCCCAGTGCTGCTAGAGAAATTCCCGTATTACCACTAGTAGCCTCTATTATTGGCATGCCTTCGTTTAAATCTCCTCTTTCTTTTGCTTTTGTAAGAATATAATATGCCACTCTATCTTTTATACTTCCTGTTAAATTATAGCTTTCTAATTTTACATATATGTAATTTATTTTTTGCTTATATTTATACCTAATTTTTACAAGTGGTGTATTTCCAATTATTTTTAACATTATGTCCCCTCCTATTTTTCTTTTGTATATTTTATACATTTTATTTAAATTTGTTCATTTGTTGTACTATCTTTTTTGAATATTTTTTGTATTATAATAAAAGCACCATTTAATACCGATACTAAATTAAAAGAGTGCCATTTCTGACACTCCTTTTTGTTCAAGAAAGTTTAGGTGGGGTGGTACTCCCACATCTCCTACATCTTGCGATGGGCTACGGCTACCAGTTCCGTCCTCAGAAACTTTCTTTTATTATTATATGTTAAAAATATTATAACATACATTTTTTTTAAATTCAAGTCCTAAAATTTATAAAAATAATTATGCTTAAAGTATTTTTCTACTTTTTCATCTGCCATCACATACATAGTCCTTGCAAAATGTATATTGTTATTACTTACTCTGACAGCTACTAAAACATATTCATTATCAATTTTGTACTCTTTTATAAATTCTATTGATTTTTTCTTTTCATTTCTTGCTAAATATGTAGGATTTTTTATTATATCCTCAATCTTTGAACCATATTTCTTAAAATCATCTGGATGTTCTTCTTTTATATGATTTATGTTCGCTTCTCCTATAAATATAGGTTGCTCCTGTTCATATCCTAATCCTAATATTTTTATAATTTTTTTAGTTACTTTCCCTATTTGCCTATTCATTTTTATTTCCTTTCTTGAACATATTTAGTATACATTATTTTTTAATACATTGCAATATTTATCCAAAATAGAAACACACTACATTTTAACTTTCTCAATCTTGCTATCTGTTCTTGTGAAGATTAATATTTTATTTTTGGTTCTTCTTCAAATAATTTAACAAACATTTTCTTCAAGTTTAAATTCTAATATATTTAAATTATAACTTGGAAAAGGGTCAGAAAATATGGAGCATTTGCAACATTTAAATTCTAATATATTTAGATTATAACAAGGGAGTTCAAGCAACAGAATTTACAGCAGTAGAATTTAAATTCTAATATATTTAGATTATAACATCCACGCAATGTTCAATATATAGCAATCGGTCGTATTTAAATTCTAATATATTTAGATTATAACCAATTACCAGCATTTTAACAAATCCTGTTTATATATTTAAATTCTAATATATTTAGATTATAACTTAATAGATTCTAATTCATCATCGTGTTCATATATATTTAAATTCTAATATATTTAGATTATAACAGTAAAACGCTTGATAATGCGGAAATGTCTGTGTTATTTAAATTCTAATATATTTAGATTATAACCACCAACAACACCTGCTAATATAGCAATAATTTGTGCATTTAAATTCTAATATATTTAGATTATAACACAGGTGATTAATTATGCCAGAAAGTCAAATTCGTATTTAAATTCTAATATATTTAGATTATAACATAACAGTTTCGGACCAAGCAATTGAAAATGCTTAATTTAAATTCTAATATATTTAGATTATAACTGAATTGCTATCATTTCAATTTTAGCAGTTCTTCCTTATTTAAATTCTAATATATTTAGATTATAACGTTGTAAGCTTTCGCTCGGAAATACATTTTCACCGATTTAAATTCTAATATATTTAGATTATAACGTAATTATTATTGGATTAATAATAGGAATAATTTTATTTAAATTCTAATATATTTAGATTATAACCATAATCTAGCGCTTTCCCTAGTATGTATGTTGTATTTAAATTCTAATATATTTAGATTATAACGCAGATATAGAAAATGCTAAATTGGAACTACAAAAATAATTTAAATTCTAATATATTTAGATTATAACAAGAATTTAAGTGGCTATGAAAAATGGGTAGCACATATTTAAATTCTAATATATTTAGATTATAACTTTTGAGCTTTAAACCAATCCTCGTTGGAAATAATATTTAAATTCTAATATATTTAGATTATAACTGAAAACATTATAAAATTTGCAATAATGAATCAAATATTTAAATTCTAATATATTTAGATTATAACTTATTGAAGAGAATTTAGAAAAAATGATAAGTAGAAATTTAAATTCTAATATATTTAGATTATAACATTCAGCCATTTTGATATTTCCCTTATATTAGCTCCATTTAAATTCTAATATATTTAGATTATAACTGAATAATATGAAATTAGAAACTATAACGAATGAAAAATTTAAATTCTAATATATTTAGATTATAACCACCTTTATGTAGTAAGGCTGGGAAGTCATCTTCATTTAAATTCTAATATATTTAGATTATAACGTCCTGCTATGTATCCTCCATGTTTACGAATACTATTTAAATTCTAATATATTTAGATTATAACGTATTGTAGAAGTAGCTTTATTACTTAAATGAATATTTAAATTCTAATATATTTAGATTATAACAATATCAAGCAGGTGCAACTGGTGTTAATCTGCAAAATTTAAATTCTAATATATTTAGATTATAACTTAATTCTCTAATACCTTCTAATTCTTCATCTACTATTTAAATTCTAATATATTTAGATTATAACGTTAAAAGAGAAACTGCACAAGAACACCCACCTCTATTTAAATTCTAATATATTTAGATTATAACATTTTTACTCTTTTCATTTCTCTTTAATTTTTTATCATTTAAATTCTAATATATTTAGATTATAACATACCAGAAATTTCATTTGTTCCGTTACCGTAAAAATTTAAATTCTAATATATTTAGATTATAACGTTTTTATTCCGCTTCTTATCGCATCTTTCGCAAAGATTTAAATTCTAATATATTTAGATTATAACTTTCCAAATGTCACATCAACTTGCATATCAATTTCATTTAAATTCTAATATATTTAGATTATAACTGAATATTTGTAAGCTTCACTAGTAGACATGTTATATTTAAATTCTAATATATTTAGATTATAACTGTAATATTTTGTCTTTCTTGCTATTCCGCTTCTATTTAAATTCTAATATATTTAGATTATAACTAGTTTTTAATAGTAGTGTTATAACTCTTTAATGCATTTAAATTCTAATATATTTAGATTATAACACTAATACAAATGCAAGAGCCAATTGGCAAGCAATATTTAAATTCTAATATATTTAGATTATAACTCAACTTCTTTTAATATTTCCATTGATACAGTTTCATTTAAATTCTAATATATTTAGATTATAACCAAGTATTAAGTCAAAATTTATTATAATATTTTAAATTTAAATTCTAATATATTTAGATTATAACTCTTCATGTGTTATAGTCCCATCATTTTCATCTGCATTTAAATTCTAATATATTTAGATTATAACCATATTGGAAATTTATCAATCAAATCTTGTGTACTATTTAAATTCTAATATATTTAGATTATAACTAGCAACCTGATTATCAATTTCTTCATCGCTTAATTTATTTAAATTCTAATATATTTAGATTATAACTTTTTCCCTCGCATAAGCTGTAATAAAGCATGCAACATTTAAATTCTAATATATTTAGATTATAACTGCTTGCAAACAGTTCAATGAAAAGTTTGGTTTTACATTTAAATTCTAATATATTTAGATTATAACGAAAGAATTACACAATTGTTTTTATTGTATCCATTATTTAAATTCTAATATATTTAGATTATAACGAAGGAATTAACCTTGGTAAATTTCCCATTTGTAATATTTAAATTCTAATATATTTAGATTATAACTCGCCTGTTTCCTCATTAACTTCTGGATTTTTCATATTTAAATTCTAATATATTTAGATTATAACAAAAACAATTATATTATTATTAAATTCTTTACTATAATTTAAATTCTAATATATTTAGATTATAACGATGAAGTAATAAGAAGTTCTCAAAATACTATTTCATTTAAATTCTAATATATTTAGATTATAACTATATTCCATTATATATTCTACTACTACTAACTTCATTTAAATTCTAATATATTTAGATTATAACAGAACTTGGAATTGCACCAATTGACATACAAAATCTATTTAAATTCTAATATATTTAGATTATAACATAAGTTTTTTATTTTTTATATTGTATCCAAATGGATTTAAATTCTAATATATTTAGATTATAACGCATTTCCTATAACAAAATCTCCATCTTTTAAGAAATTTAAATTCTAATATATTTAGATTATAACCTGGTTGCCATTGTTTTCCCGTTCGCATCATAGTAATTTAAATTCTAATATATTTAGATTATAACCAAATAATAGCAACATTTACAAGAGGAAATGATGATATTTAAATTCTAATATATTTAGATTATAACTTTGCAAAGTTGCTAAAAAAATGGTATAATAGTATCATTTAAATTCTAATATATTTAGATTATAACGTACTTAGAAAACCAATTAAAGTACCTAATGCTAAATTTAAATTCTAATATATTTAGATTATAACAGCCATAAGTTTACCTTCAGGAGAAGTATCATCTATATTTAAATTCTAATATATTTAGATTATAACGAGCTGTTTGAACTAGAGTATATACCTAGCACGGAAATTTAAATTCTAATATATTTAGATTATAACGTAAGTGATTTTAAGGAATGTAAATATTTTTTAGAATTTAAATTCTAATATATTTAGATTATAACCTAAGCAAGTAAGAGTACGTAAAACAAGTCCTGAATATTTAAATTCTAATATATTTAGATTATAACGAAATTCTGAACAAGAAACTGCTGGTTTTTCTATAAAATTTAAATTCTAATATATTTAGATTATAACCATAAATTTCAAAATGGTGTGAAAGGAGTGATTTAATATTTAAATTCTAATATATTTAGATTATAACTTTCTTTGATAAGAACAATCTTCAACTTCTAGTTTATTTAAATTCTAATATATTTAGATTATAACAAGAAAATGAAGAAAAAGATAAGCAAATTGATTTAAATTTAAATTCTAATATATTTAGATTATAACGAAATCAGCTATTAAGGCTATTATGAAGAAAAAGAAATTTAAATTCTAATATATTTAGATTATAACTGAAGAGTTTAGAAGGGAACGTGAAGAAACACTAATATTTAAATTCTAATATATTTAGATTATAACAGGTGCGCGTGGAGTGCTTAGTATTACTACGATTATAGCATATTATCTGTCGTTCTACTATCTTTTTTGAATATTTTTTTATGTATTATAATTATTATTTTAAAATTTTCTTGATATTGCTATATTTGAAGCTGTTGTCGAATTACCATATTTTTTACATTATTATTAGTCGACGAATAAATTATTAATTAAAACTGTATTTATAATTGTCAGAATAATCAATTCATAATAATTGCGTTTATTTTCTTAAATATTCTAAATCATTAAAATATATTTAATAACTTAAATATATTTGTAAACAAAATTAAGTATTTATCTATACCATTAAAAATATATCTATTGAACTTTATTTGATTTTTTATATTATTCTTTTTAAATAACAAACTTATAAATTTTATAAGAAATTTGAAGTCTTGTCTTCCTCTTTTTTACCCCAAAACTCTTTATCTAGCCACCTTTGATTTCTGCTTTTAAAAATAATAACTGAGTCTTTGTTATTTCTAATATACTTATTTAACTCTTTTTTTAATTTTAGTACCTGCGAATCCAATAATTCTCCTTCAAATGTAGAATTTTGAATATGTACTAGATATTTTTTACAGGTTTTAAACACATTTCTTAATACCTTTTGCCCTTCTTTTTCTTCTAAATTTATATCATAAACTAAAATTACATACATATTACCACCAAATTTTAAATCCTTCATATTCTTCATCTGATAACAAATGTTTAATTAATTTGTAAATTTCTAATCTTATTAAATATTCATAGCTTACTTCTTTTCCTAACTTTTTATGTTTTATAACTGTCTGCAATTTTGCATCCATTTCTTTAGTAATTTCTTTTCTTGCCTTTTCTTTGATATATAAAAAATTTAATCCTTCCTCAAAATCTTTTTCTGTAATCTGATTTTTATTTAACATTGAAAATATTAATCTGTCTGCCAAAATCGGTTTAAAAATTTCAGCAATGTCTAGGCATAAAGAAAATCTACGTTCAGAAGGTTCGTGTAAATAACTTATTGTAGGATTTAATTGTGTTTTATAAATTTCTGATAAAACTCTTGTGTAAACAATAGTATTTACATAGGATATTAGAGAGTTAATTGCATTATCTGGCGGATTTTTTACTCGTTTTTCAAAGCCAATATCCTGATTAATAATTATATTCCAAGCATCATAATAAATTTTTCTAATGTTTCCCTCTATTCCCATGAGTTCTTCCACGCTTTTAGTTAAAACAATATATTTTCTTAAAGATTCAATTTCTTTAATATATGATTCTAGATTTTTTCCTCTATTTTGATAATATTTTAAGTTTTTTAATATGTTATACGAACCAGCATCAATAAATTGCTGTGCGATTTTTAATCTTTTTTTCTTATCAATATAATGTTCTACTTGCTTAACTAAAAGCTTACCCGATACTAATTGTTCTTTAGGGTAGTATGTTCCCGTATAAAAACCATAATAGTTAAAAAAATGTGCTGAAATTCCATTTTGTGAAAGAAAGTTTAACAGGTTTGTATTTAAATCAAATTCTGTCATAACATAAATATCATTTACTCTTTCTACCGGAATTACCTTTTTTGTTCCATCTTTATATTCAATTTGTAAAGTATTGTCTTTTCTTTGTAATCTACCACTTTTATATAAATAATATGATTGCTTCATTTTTTTCTCCTTTAATGATTAAATATAGCACAAATCGTAATAAGCACATTTTCTACATATTTTATCATCTAGTTTATTTGGTATTTTCTCCTTTTTTACAATTTCTTCAATATCTTTAATTGCTTCTTGTAATATTTTTCTATCGTTATCTTCTAAAAAAATTTCTTTAGTTTGCTTTAATAAAGGATAATCTATTTTTGCCTCTATGGTATTTACACCTTTTTGCTCTAGGTAATACATATAATATTTAATTTGCCACTCTCCCGCTTCTTCTATTGCTTTAGTTTTCTTGACTTCGTGCAGGATTGCACCTTTTTGTATAAAGTCAATATTAATTTGATTGTCTATTAATATACTCTTTTTTTCTCTTGTATAAGTTGTTTCATCTAAAATTTTACCAATAGAAACCAGTTCACTATTCTGCTCCATATTAACTTCATTTGCAAAATACCACAATTTTCTTTTGCACACAAAATAGTAATAAATCATTATACCTGTAATATTCAATTATTTGCCTCCTATATAATTATAAACTTCTATCATCAAATGTATTATTTTCTTCTTTTAATAATAGTCCCTTTTTTCTGTCATACTTTGCATCTATAAAGTATATATCTTTAATTTTATAACCTACATTTGATATTCTTCTTTTTGCTTGATTTGCTTGTAAATTTAGGCATAATTTTCTTATTTTCTTTAATATTTCATTTCTTGCTTTATAATCATTTTCTTTTTCATATTCTTCAAATAATGATATATTTTCTTCATATAATTGTTTTGGAATTACTGTTACTGTTTTAATGTCATTTAATATGTTTTTTGCTTCTGCTTCTTTTAAAGAATATCCAACTATATTATCTAGTACTCGTGTTGCTGTATCAAATTCAGTTAAATAACTGGTCCCTTTTAATGTTTCTCTAGAATATAACTTTTCTACTAATTCAGCCTTTGTTTCTTCTTTTAACATTTGATTATTGTATTTTTCTAACATTTGAATACTTAACTCATGTATTTTTTTATTATATACATATTTTATTCCGCTTGCATTTTTTATATAAATTTTTATATTACTTTCTTCGCCCTTGTATTCTCTTTTTCTGTAACATCTTCCCATCCTTTGAAATAAACTGTCCAATGTAGACATTTCTGTATAAAGATAGTCAAAATCAATATCTAGTGAGGCTTCCACAATTTGTGTAGTAATCCATATGCCATTTTGATTACTTCTTGCAAAAAGTTTTATTTTTTCTTCCAATGTTGCTTTATCTTCTTCTATAAATCTAGCATGCAATAATCCTGCATCTATTTTTTGTATGCATTTTTGATATAACATAATAGCTTGGTCTACAGTATTGGCTATTACCAAAACTTTAGAATTCTTTGATTTTTCAATAATTTCCTCTATAGCTTCACTTATATTTTTATCAATCAGTTCAATTTTATGTCTATTTGTATTAGAGTAAAATTTTCCTACCTTAAGTGGTATATTGTTGTTTTCTAAATACTCTTGATAGATTTTAGGTAGGGTTGCTGTTATAATCATAAATTTCCCACCTATATCGTTTATCATTTTTAGACCTTTTAATATAATTGCTGTTATTTTTGGCTCATATGCTTGTATTTCATCAATTACTATTTTAGTATAACTTAGCATTGAGTATATCTTTTCATATCCTTGATACTTAAATACAAAATAAAAGAATTGATTTATTGTGGAAAGTAATATTTTTGTGGACATCATCCTAGATTGCTCATATAATTCTTGTGGATATTTTATTTCATCTTCTTCTGATAAGTAATCCATTGCAGTTGAGTGTAGTAATCCTACATTTTCATAGTTCATTAATCTATTTATTCTATCAAATATATCATTTAAACTAATCCTATAAGGTAATGTATAGTTTGTCTTCTCGTTTTCACTCCAAATAGCTGCGCCTTCAGTTTTTCCATATCCAGTAGATGCTACTGCAATAATATTTGAATTTTTATTTTCCTTGCAAAATTCCTGCAAATCATTTATATTTTTAAATTTTTGCTCTAAAAATTTTTCTGCCTCTGAACCCAAATTATTTTTTGAATTAGTTTCTACTGGTATATGTGCTGAAGCAGCATGGTCGCAACGATGAACAATCCCTTTAATAAGGCAATATTCTAAGTAATATTCACTTTCTTCATCTATTCTATTTTCTCTAGATACTTTATTTAAATATCCAAGTCTTAATTCTTTTGATATAGGGAATTCCAGTTCTTTTTCAATCTCATCAAGTCTTGGCAGAAAATCTTTTTGCCAAATTTTTTCTATTACTTCAGGTGAAGGTTGCATGGCATCTCTTTCATGATGATAATAAATTGATTGTAATAAGATTTTTTGATGTGGTTTATCTAACTTATTAATCAAATCCTGTGGAATAAACAATGGAGATAATTGTTCATGCTTTATTTCATAATCAAATTCTGTTTCTATTAATTCTTCTCCTAATTTTTGTAAAATTTGATTCTGAAATGGTGTAAAAATTTTCCCACAATCATGATATTGACAAGCAATTTTCAATGTTAACCAAAATTTTTCTTCATCAATTTCCTTATTTTCTAATATTCTTTTTCCATATAGTTTTCTTAAAATATTTAGTTCCTCTAATACTTTATTTGTATGTTCTTTTATAGTTTCAATTGGTTTTGATTTTGCATATGCTACTATCATAATTTCTCCTTTTACGCAATAAGCTAAGTGTTATTATAAAAATATAATAACACTTAGCATGTTCTATCTCATATCATCTTTATTAAAAAAGATAATTAAATCACCATCTTCATCTTCTAGTGTATTTTCAATAACATATCTGTTTTTTTCTACATATTTTACATTTGTTTTATTCCAAACTCTTAAATCATTTTGAATAGTATATGTTGTAGGAAGACGATATTTTATTCCGTGAATTTCTTCATTTTCTTCTGTATCAGGAATATATGCATTATGCTTTAATGTTTTTTCTTCTACCTGTTTTGTTTTTTCGCAGATTTTTATTTGGTCTACTCTAACCATATCTTCATTTCTTCCTAGCGAAAAAGATTCTATTCCATTGATAATATTATAATAAATTTTATCAATCACATCATCTTCTGCACGCACATGAATTATTAAGTTTATATTTAATAATTGATGGACATTTCTAGGCATGGAAGTTATCTTATCCTTTTTGTACATTAATAATGTTTGATAATTTGAGAAAATGCTTTCATATTCCCCTTGAACAGATACTTCCATAGGAAAATACTCTCCATTTTGTGCTTGTAATATTTTATGAAACATGCCAATTATTGTTGAATAAGGTGGCAGTGGATAAGTTTCTGCCACTTTATATGCAAATGGCTTTTTATAGCAGGCTGTTTCTTGAAATAATTTCAATTTTAGTATTTTCATTATTTTCTCCTTTACTTACTATAATACTCCTTTACCTTTTCTTCTAAGTTTTTAAAAAATTGTTCAATGTGGTATACTTTTCCTACATATTTTTCTTTTATTTTTTCTTCATTAGCGAAAATTCCTTCTGCCAATCCTATTTCTGTATTTGCTTCAACAGGTATACCAGCAACTTCTAATTCTCCTGCTTCTTTTAGTGCATTTAATTTAATCTCAAATTTACCATCTTTTCCTTCTAGCATTATTCTTCCCATATAAAATGGTGTATTTATAGGGTAAATTCCACCTATAACAAATAATGGGCTTAAGTTCTCTTGCCTTCCTCTTATATCTCTATTTAATACTTTTACAATTTCTAGTAATTCAACTACTCTTTTTGCTCTTTCTTCTTTACTTAATTCTATTTTTTTGTCTACTCCAATTTTATTTAAATCAATTGTAATTGTATATGTATAAAAACTTAAATGTTGCTCCAAATTAGCTAAGTTTGGAAATTGATTTATTCTATCTGCTAGTCCTTTATTGCTTAATAATTCCAAATCACTTCTATAATCCTCTAAAGAAATTGCATGGCTCACTCTAACTGCTGCACTTCTAGTTTCTGAACCTCCATCTTCTTCATCAGTCTTTTTAACTGTTTTCATGTATCCAAATAGATCCATTTCTTGAGAATCTTTTATTGTATATTTATCAGAAAATTGTACCGTTCCTTTTGATTTGTCTACCACTTGTAAATTCCAGTTAAACATTTGCTGTCCCATCCTTGCTATGTCATAACGTAAAGCTTGTCTTGATGCAAATGTGTAAACATTTCCATCACCTCTTGATAATTTTTTTAATTCCGAAATATTTCCAATTCCCTCTCCGTAATTTAGGCTTTGTGCCTTGAAAATCATTGTTATTGATAATCCTGTATTCATATTTATCTTTGAAAGGATATTAATTATCCCTTCTCCTCCCTTCCACTTTTATACTTCTTCTATTTTTTCTGGCTTTTGGTATTCGTTAGATATTAAGCCTGCCAAAAAGCTGTGTCCAATTGTTGCAAAATCTAAATTTCCATCTTGCATAACTTCCAAAAATATTGGTGATACATCCTTTTCCATGAATAAATGTAAACGGATAATAATATCTAAAAATTCCTTTTTATTATTTGCTTTTATGCTATTTATCATTTTGTATACATAGCTATCTAACTTATTTTCTTCATTGTTCTTTTTCAAATCTTTTCTAATCTCCTGCCCAATGCTATATAAAGCATATATTTTTTTATTATTTTTACTTGTTTCTTCTTCCATATTTTCTCCCTCCTTTTTATATAATCTTAAATATTCTCTTATTTTTGTTGCCATAAAACAATTAAATGCTTGATTAGAATTTGAACTATTAAAAGCTTCCCTTAGTCTGTTATTAATTATTATTGATATATCCTCATTTTTTAACATCATATCTGTTATTTGTAGCCTAAAGCTATAATCGTTTACTGTTTGCAATATTTTGGCATGTTTAGATAAAAATGCTGCTACATTTGGCCTTATATGAAAATATTGTATTCTTCCATATGCTGTATATTTTGTTTCAAATTCTACAACAAAAACATTTTGTAACTGCCATTTACTAATTTCTTTCTCTTGATTTACAATATCTAAAACTGTTTCAATATATGGATTTGCAATATTTCTTTCTTTTTTAGAGTTGCCAGCAAAATTTCTATTAACCTGCAATAATTTATTTACACTAGTATCATAGTTAATAAAGCTATAAATTTCTGATTCTCTATATTTATTTCCATCTTTTTCCACTTTTGTTATAGAAGTAATTCCTGCTGGTGTGCAAAATAGCATCAACTTGCATAATGGGCAAATTGGTACTTGCGGTTTTAGATTCCAAAAGAAATTTGCCATATTTTCACTACTTACTGCTAAAGGTATAAAATTTCCTTCTGTGTAATTTTCAGTGATTGCCAATTTTTCTTCACATAAATGACAATTCTTCAATTTTGTTGCTATATACTCCTCTATGTCTTGTAATGTTTCATTTTTTTGTATCATTTTTTGAATTTGTTTATATGTTTTTTCTACATCTTCAGTCAAATTTTTTGCTTCTTTAATATGTAACTCTATATTCTTAATTTCATATTCTCCATTTAAAACCTCTTGCCAAAAACTTGTTTCAATAATATTGCTAATATATTGTTTTTGCATTAGTTGCATTTGTTCTTGTATTGTACTAGCGTTTTTTGTGATATTTAAAAATGATGCTTGACCAAAATAATTATTGTTTAAAATACTTTTAAAATAATTTAATGTAATTCTCCTATTGTTCTCCTCTTTTGCTATTTCATTTTTAATATTGCTTAAAATATGAATTAAATCCTCTAAATCTTCCTTCGTTTTTGGTTCTTTTATTTTTTTATATTCATCTTCAATTTTTTGATAGCTTATTTCATTAAATTTTTGAATTTTCTTTTTTTGATTACTAATACTATCTTTTGTATACTTTAATATTTCTTTTATTTTTTCTTGTATCTTTTTATTTTTTTCTTTTTCGTCTTTTGTCTTTGGTTCTTCTATTTTGCCTGACAGTAGACCTTCTATTTTTCGAGAATTTTTTGTTATTATTTCATCAAGCTTATTTGCAATATCATATTTTTTAAAGAAGTAATAAAAATAATCTTCCGAAAAGTTTATTAAAATATTTGTATCAAATTCAATATAATTTCCCTTTATCGTAACTTCAGTATCTTTCTTAACTTCCCTTAAAATATTCAAAAAACCAATAATTCCGAGCATTGAAAAACCAATCATTTAAATAAATTCTTTTTAACATCTCGCACCTCCTTTACTTTATAATTGAAAACATCCCAAATCCAGATGAATGCCTGCTTCCCAAGCCACATTGGTATAAAAAGTTTAATAGAGTTTTATCGCCACTTAATAAATATGTTCCAAGTGATGCTTCCATCTGCTTTTCATAGAACTTCACAACTGTTTTTTTAGGATTAATTGGTTCTAATTTTAGAGTATCCACTGTCTCCTTTGGAATATTAGTAGTCTCCAGCTGTTCTTTTACATTTATTTTTAGTATTTCTTCAAATTTTTCACCATCGCAATATGAATAATACCAATCCTTCTCATTGACTCTTTCTCTAACAATAAGCGGAGATAAGAATTTTATTTTAATTTGCTCTGTTGTAATTTGAGTTTCTGGTAACATCATAATATTATTTAATATCATTTTATTATTTGCAATTGGGAATTCTTTATATCGTTGATGGTTTATGCTATTATATAACATAATTGCTAGTGAATAATCTGCTATAGAAAAGCTTACTTCTAATGATTTTTTGTGTACTAAAATCTTATCTTTTTGAAATTCAGATGAATAAAAATAAACTGAAAATGTAAACGGTTTTTTAATTGGGTCTTTGGCATGATAATATTTTTCATATGTTGTTTCATCATACTCAGATAAAGCTTTTTTTATAAAGCTTAAAATAATTCTTCTATAATCTAATGGAAAATATTCATTTTCCAAACTAAAGCTTAGCTGATACCTCATATTTTCCTCCTTCCTTGCATATTTTACTATTTTTAACGTTATTTCATTTGCAGTTTAATTATATCATAATGTTTTAGATTTGTCTTTAAATTTGTCGAAATTTTTGGATTTTTCTGGAAATTTTTTATTGTCAGTTAATTTCAATTTCGGCAGAGATTTTAAAAACTTACCACATAACCTGTTTTATATGGTTTATATAAAATTGATTTTTTATTTTATATACTTCTATTACATCAAAACGAATAAATTTATTTTCCAGCTTGTGAGAATATATGTAATATTTACTTGCGTTCCAAATATGCTTTTCTTTTACTGGGGTTACTGCTTCTGCTGGCATGCCATAATGAAGATTTTGCCTTGTTTTTACTTCTATAAATACATATTCTTCTTTATCTTTTGCAATAATATCTATTTCACCCTGTCTGCACTCATAGTTTCTTTCTATAATTTCATAGCCTTTATTTTTCAAATAATCTGTTGCTTGCTCTTCCCCATCTTTTCCAAGTTCATGCCTTTCATACATTTTGAATTTAATTCCTTGCATAATATATTTAGACTTTTTATAAAGGTTTTACCTATAAACCTATTTACTTTTTATTTCTTACATATTTATTTCCTGGCACATTGGTTATTAGTTCATCTAATTCCAGCATGCATAAACCTTCTGTTACTTCTGCAATTGTTTTATTTGTTAGCTTTGCAAGTTCATTTGCT
>CALXUZ010000006.1 GCA_944391825.1 uncultured Clostridia bacterium
CAACTACTTAACCCATGTAAAAAATTTATTTTTGACATGCGGACGGAAGGCGACAGCAAGGACAAACGACATAATACAATTGTGGGGATAATATAATTTATAAAATATTGTCAAAAATCTGCGTCCACATTGACATTTTAAATTTGTTTAGGGACGACCAATGATCGCCCCTAAGCATAAATTCTAACCTCTAATTTCTAACTTCTAACCTCTAGCATATTATTTTCTCTTTTTACTATCTAATATATCTAAATTATCCAAAGCTTTTCCTGTACCAAGTGCCACACATGATACCGCATCTTGTGCTATCATTACATTTATTCCTGTTTTTTCCTGCAAAAGTTTATCTAGCCCATCTACTAGACAACCACCACCAGTCATATAAATTCCTCTATCACTAATATCTGCTGCTAATTCAGGGGGTGTTCGTTCAAGTACACTATGTACAGCATCAACCACCATCATTGCTGGTTCTGTTAAGGCTTCTAACATTTCGCTAGAGTGTACTGTAATAGTTTTTGGAAGTCCAGTTACTAGATCTCTACCACGTATATCCATTTCCATATCTTGAATTTTAGGATACACACATCCAATATTTATTTTTAAATCTTCTGCGGTTCTTTCTCCTATCATCACATTATATTTCTTTTTAATATATCTAACAATTGCCTCATCAAATTTATCACCTGCAACTTTTAATGAAGTGCTAACAACAGATCCACCAAGTGAAATAACTGCAATGTCAGTAGTTCCACCGCCAATATCCACTACCATGTTTCCACAAGGTTTTGAAATATCTAGTCCAGCACCAATAGCAGCTGCAATTGGTTCTTCTATTAAATATACCCTTCTTGCACCAGCTTGTGAAGCAGCATCTATTACTGCTTTTTTTTCCACCTCTGTTACTTGTGAAGGTATGCAAATCATAATTCTTGGAGAGAATATAAATTTTCCTCCAACACGATTAATAAAGTATTTAAGCATTTTTTCTGTTACTGTATAATTTGAAATAACACCATCTCTCAAAGGTCTTGTTGCCACTATGTTTCCCGGTGTTCTTCCAAGCATCCTTCTAGCCTCTTTTCCCACAGCTAGCACTTCGCCTGTATTGCTATCTACCGCAACAACAGATGGCTCCCTTAAAACAATTCCTTTTCCCTTAACATATGCAATAACAGTGGCTGTTCCTAAATCTATGCCAATATCTTGTCCATACTTAAACATTAAAATCGTTCCTTTCAAAACATATTACATTTTTGTTACAAATTTGTTACAATTATATTACATTTTAAATAAAATAGCAATCTATTTTTGCAAAAAAATAGAGTATATTTTTATACTCTATTTTAACCACTTTTTTACTTGTTTATACAATTACAAAAAGAAATATCCAAGTATCGCAAAACTAATAAGTGCTGCTGGTCCATCTATTGGTATTGTATCCAGTTCGTCTTCTGTAGCATCTTCTACTTCGGATTTATCTACCATACTAACTTTTACAGAAGAAACATTGTCATATTTAAATCCCAGTTCATAATTTTTTTCTTCTTCAGGAACTAGATATTCCACTTCAAGATATTTAGTGCCCGCGCAAACATCTCTTGGTGTATAAAAGTCAAATTTAAGATATTTATCATCTAAAGGTTCATCTGTAGTATTTTTTATGGTTCCTTTTACATTACCATTTACATTTGATGCTTCTGCTGAAGTTATTGTAACTTGCGGAGATGTAATGTTTATTTCATAACTTGTCATTGGTTTATATAGTGAGTTTGTTAGACCTGCTATTATAAAATTAGAAAATACAAAAAATAGTATGAATATTAATGCATAGCAGAAGAATACTTTCATTCTAGGGCGTCTATCAAAAAACCATATATCTAAGTAATCCATAAAAATCTCCCCTTTTTAAATTTTTCTAAATACTCCTGATACTTTTCCTAAAATTTTGCATGTCGGAACTATTATTGGGTCCATTGTGCTATTCTCTGGTTGCAACCTAATGTGATCTTCTTCTTTATAAAATGTTTTAACAGTTGCTTCATCATCAATTAACGCAACAACAATTTCACCATTTTCTGCTACATTTTGTCTTCTAACTAAAATGTAATCACCATCTAAAATTCCAGCCTCTATCATGCTTTCTCCACGAACAGTAAGCATAAAACTATCGCTATTTCCAACAAAATCTAGTGGAATTGGGAAAGTATCTGTAATATTTTCTACAGCTAAAATTGGTGCACCTGCTGTAATTTTACCTACTACTGGAACTTCTACTAATTCTCTACCTGTATAATATGTTTTTGTTTCTATTGGTTTTTCTAAAAGTTTTCCTTCTTTATTTTTTAATAATCTTAATGTTCTTCCCTTTTGGTCTTCCTTTTTTAGATATCCTTTTTCAACAAGTTTTCCTAGGTAGCCATGTACTGTAGCTGTAGATTTTAGCCCTACTGCCTTACCAATCTCTCTAACAGATGGAGAATATCCTTTTTCATCTAATTCTTTTTGAATAAATTTCAAAATTGCCTTTTCCCTTTTATTAATTGCCATTGGGTCTTTTATTCTTTTTGGCATCACGCACCACTCCTTCTCTTTTCTAATATTTCCAATCTTTTTATATAATAACATACAAACAAAAAAATGTCAAACAAATATTTGACATTTTTTATTCTAGTCTTCCCACTCTAATTCATAATCTGAAATTTGTACATAATCTCCATCATGTATTCCTAATTCTTTTAGTCTTTGATTTATTCCCATTTCATTTAACCTTCTATGGAAATAATGTAGTGATTCATTATCTGCTAAATTTATTGTTCTCATTAATTTCTCAACAGCAGTTCCAGATACAATATATACTTCATTTTCTTTTTTCACGCTTATTTCTTCCTCATCTTGTAAAGTATATATTTTTTTCTTATTATCTATTTCTATTAAATCCTCTTTTGGTAAAGTCTTTAGAACTTCTGATACTCTTGTCATTAATTCTTTCACTCCTTTACCAGTTACAGCAGATATTTTATAAATTTCCAAGCCTTTTTCTTTAGCCATTTTTTCTAAATCTTTATATAGTTTTTCATCCTGCATGCTATCTATTTTATTGGCTACTATAATTTGTTTTCTTTTACTTAATTTTTCGCTATATTTTTTTAGTTCTTCATTTATAATGTTAAAATCTTCTACAGGATTTCTTCCTTCAGAGCCAGAAACGTCTATTACATGTAAAAGTAGCCTTGTTCTTTCAATATGGCGTAAAAATTGTATTCCTAAACCAACTCCTTGGCTTGCTCCTTCTATAATTCCAGGAATATCTGCAATAACAAAGCTATCCCCATATTCAGATTTTACAACTCCTAAATTTGGCTCTAATGTTGTAAAATGATAATCTGCAATTTTAGGTGTAGCATCTGTTACAACAGATAATAGTGTGGATTTTCCTACATTTGGAAAGCCTAGTAATCCAACATCTGCCAATAGTTTTAGCTCTAATACAAGTTCTTTTTCTTCGCCTTTTTCTCCCTCTTGCGAAAAACGTGGAGCTTGCCTTGTAGAAGTTGCAAAATGTGAATTACCTTTTCCTCCTCTACCACCTGACAATATTAATTCTTTTTGTCCTAATTCTGAAAGGTCTGCTAAAATTTTTCCTGTTTCCGCGTCTTTTACAATTGTTCCTCTTGGCACTTTTATAACTAAGTCCTCTCCGCTTCTTCCGTATTTATTTGCTCCTTCTCCATTTTTTCCATTTTCGGCTTTAAATTTTTTCTGATAACGAAAATCTATTAAAGTATTTTTATCCTGGTCTACTTCCATATATACATTTCCGCCTTTTCCGCCATCTCCACCATCAGGTCCACCTGCAGCCACATATTTTTCTCTACGAAAAGAAACGGCACCATCACCGCCATTTCCCGCTTTTACAATTATTTTAACATAGTCAGTAAACACTTTTAATTTTCCTTTCCAAATAACAAAATTTAATTTAAATATGATGCTGATTATCTTTTAAATTATTCAAAATAATCTAATTTCATTGCCTTTCTAACTTTTCTCATAGTTTCTTCTGCTGTAGTTTTAGTTTTTTTAGTTCCTTCTATTAATATTTTTTCTACCAATTCTGGACGTTCTTCATAATATTTTCTTTTTTCACGAATTGGATTTAAAAACTCATTAACATTTTTAGCAAGTTCCTTTTTGCATGCAACACAGCCTCTTTTTCCTGCCTTGCACTCATCACATACACATTTTACTTCATCTAAGCTACTAAATAGTTTATGATAATAATAAACCATGCATACATCAGGATGCCCTTGGTCATCTTTTTTTATTCTTGCTGGATCTGTTACAGCACTCATAATTTTTTTGTTAACTTCTTCTTCAGTATCTGATAAGTAAATAGCATTTCCTAAAGATTTACCCATTTTTTCATTTCCATCTAAGCCTTTTATTCTTTTAGCTTCCGAAAGCACAGGTTCTGGCTCTGTTAATGTTTCTCCATAAATGCTGTTAAATTTACGTACAATTTCCCTACATTGTTCTATTAAAGGAAGTTGGTCTTCCCCTACTGGAACCACAGCTCCATCTACTACTGTAATATCTGCAGCTTGGCTTACAGGATAGCCTAAAAAACCATATGTAACACTTTCTCCAAAAAGTTCCTTTTTTTGTGCTATTTCTGTTTTTACTGTAGGGTTACGCTCTAAACGTGCTATTGTTACCAAATTAGAATAAAACACTGTTAGTTCAGCAGTTTCTGGTATCATTGATTGTATATATATTGTCGTTTTTTTAGGGTCAATCCCAATTGATAAGTAATCTAAAATAACCTCTTTTACATTTTTTCTAACTTTTTCTGGATTATTAAAATTATCTGTTAATGCTTGCACATCTGCAATTAATATATATGGGTCATATTTTCCACTATTTTGCATTTCAACTCTTGTTTTTAGTGAACCAAAATAATGACCAATATGTAGTCTTCCTGTTGGTCTATCACCTGTTAACATGCGTTTTTTCTTTTCTTCCATAAACTCACCTTTTCTTTTTTTATTTTAACAATATATATTATACTTTATTTTTTTAAATTTTACAATTATATACACATAAAAAAATATTACCCTAGAATATTATTCTAGGGCATTTAAATCTTATTTTGCTACACTTTCTTCTACTGGATATACACTAACCTTCTTTTTATCTCTACCTAATCTTTCAAATTTTACTTTTCCAGTTACTTTAGCATAAAGAGTATCATCACTACCAATACCAACATTAGTACCTGGATGAATTTTAGTTCCTCTTTGTCTTACTAATATATTTCCAGCAGGAACAATTTGTCCATCTGCTCTTTTAAGTCCTAAACGTTTTGATTCACTATCTCTTCCGTTCTTAACACTACCTTGACCTTTTTTATGAGCCATTATATCTCACTCCCTTCGATTTTTAACAATACGAAACTATTTATTTACTTAAGCTTGTTTTTTAGTTGTTTCAGCTTTTTTTGTTGTAGTTTTTGTAGCTGTTTTTGCTGATGTAGCTTTAGCTTCTTTTTCAGCAGCTTCTGATTTTACTTCAGCTTTTTCGCTAGCTGTTTTTATTTTTGTAATTTCCACTTTAGTATATGGTTGTCTATGTCCTTGTGTTCTTCTGTAGTTCTTTTTAGCTTTATATTTGTACACTAGAACTTTTTTACCCTTACCGTGAGAAACCACTTTTCCTTCTACTTTAACACCTTTTACATAAGGAGTACCAACTTCTACTTTTTTGTCATCAGATACTAATACAACATTATCAAATGTTACTTTTTTTCCTTCCTCTACATCTAATTTTTCAAAAAACACTACGTCTCCTTCTGCTACTTTGTATTGTCTTCCACAGCTTTCAATAATTGCGTACATTACTAGTACACCTCCCATATTTTGTATACTCGCTAAGCATCAATACAAGGCAATTGCTAAAAGCAATATTTAGTTGCCCGACCCAGGCGGCTTACAGGTAATAAGTATACCATAGAGCAAGGCGCCATGTCAAGTGTTTGAGATTTTTTTCTTAACAAAATCAAACGTTTTAAAGAAATCCCGGTAAACAAAGTTTACCGGGATTAGGAACTTTTGATATGATATCCTTTTACTTAAGCACTTTTTCAGGAGCTTTATAACAAGCTAAGATGTTCGTCTTTGAACACCTAGACTTACACCGACCTTCTTTTTTACAGCCAGAGTATTTCTGACAAAGGGTGGCTAAGTATTGAGGATTGGTCTTTCTTTCCCTAGAGTGACCAGCGATCTTGTTGTTGTTACCATTTGTCATATCAATTCCTCCTAAATTTTTTGGTGGCTATTGCCACTTATGTTTTTAATTATACCACCTTTCTGGCACAATGTAAAGGAATGTTTTGTTAAAGCACATCTTTTATTGCTTCTGCAATTATTTTGTTAACATCTGCTATCATTATATTAAATTTTATTTCTAAATCAAAATATTTTTTTATGTTTTCATCAGAAATTAAAGTGGCATACATTTCTTCTAATTTTTTGCTTTTTTCTTCGTCCTTTGCTTCACCTGTATATGCCATTAATTGAACTTCATATCTTAATTTTTCAAAATCTTCTACTTTTTGTTTCTTTTCAGAGTCATTATGAATTTCATCTTTTAATTTTTTATATTCCTTATACTCCTCAGATTCTCTTATTTCTTGCGCTAATCTATTTGCAGTATCATATACTTGCATTTTAGTTCCTCCTTGTTCTTACTCCTTGAAGAAGCGTCCCTTAGTCACCCTTTTTAGGGTGACTGGGACCCGTCCCCAATTAAGCATATGCATGTCTCTTTTTAAAGCTAAGTAGATTTGTAATTTCTGTTTCATTATTTTTAGCTTTAGCTGCTTTTCTCGAGTTTTCTTGTTCCATTTCTTGCTTTTGTTTTTCTGCAACTGTTTTACAAATTGCTTTTTCATAAATATAATGTGTATCTTGTGCAATTTTAGTCCAATTAAATTCTTCTTTTACTTTTTGTTTAGCTTTTTTTGCTACATTTGTTGCTAATTGTTGGTCATACAATAATTTAAGAACAGAATCTGCAATAGAATTTGGATTTCCAGCATAACTTTTCATGCCATTTACGCCATGGTCTATAATCTCATTTAATCCTCCAACATCTGATACAACTGTAGGAACTCCTGCAAGCATTGCTTCTAGTGCTACAATTCCAAATGGCTCATATGTACTTGGAAATACTGCTATATCAGCACATTTATATATTTTTTGTACCTGTTTTGAATTTAAATATCCTGTAAAATATACTTTATTTGCTATTCCCATATGCTCAGCTTGTGCCTTTAGTTCATCAAGCATGCCACCTTTTCCTGCTATTACCAATTTTGTATCATTGTAGCCGTTTAAAATCTTAGGCATTGCAGAAATTAAATGTTGAATTCCTTTTTCATATACTAATCTACCTACATATAAAATTATCTTTTCATTATCCATTGCATATTGTCTTCTAAAATCATAGTCTCTTTCAATACCATTAAAATTAGTTAAGTTTATTCCATTTGGAACAACATTTATTTTTTCAAATGGAAGACCAAATAAGCCTTGAACATGATTTTTCATAAAATTGCTATTTACAATAACTTCTGTTGATTCATATGTTAATAGCCACTCTGTATCATTTATATATCTTTGTGTTTCATCATGAATTCCAGAATTTCTGCCAGCTTCTGTGGCATGGATTGTAGCAACTAAAGGTATGTTAAAAGCTTGTTTTAATGTTTTGGCACTTGTAGCAACTAGCCAATCATGTGCATGTATAACATCAAATTTTCCTTTTTCATTTATTATTTGTGTAGCTTTTGAGGTTAAATTAAAGTTTAGTTGTAAAACCCACTCAATAAAATTTGTAGGGTGTATCATATAATTTTCAACCCTATAAACTTCTACTCCTTTATCGTTTTCATATTCTGGTAAATCATTTTCCTTGTATGTTACTACTGTAACTTCATGACCATCCTTAATTAGCCTATGTGACAAGTCATGTACAACTCTTGCAATTCCTCCCACAATTCTTGGTGGGTATTCCCATGTTAACATTAATATTTTCATTGCAGATAAGCCCCTTTCTCCGCTTTTTCTTTTGGTTTTTTTGAATCTATTTTTTCTCCTATGAATTAATTTTATTTTATACAATTTTTAGACAAAAGTAAACAGATTTTTACAAAAATATAAATTATTTTTATAAAGACTTTATGAACAGTATCTGCACAATATGGATTCTAAGCCTATATTTAAGTCTATAAGTCCTGTTTTATAGTTTGAATCTAGGTTTATAAGTTCTTCTAAGATTTTTCTTAATTCTTTCGTTGTAAAATATTTTGCTTGTTTTTTATATTTTGTGACTAAAAATAGTTGGTTTGGTTTTAAGTCTAAAGCACTTGATACATTTTGATTTTCTTCTTCTGCAATTTTTATAATATATAGTTTTTTAAAGTGGTTATATAATGTTACTAGTATTTTTTGTGCTGGTTCTTTGTTAGAAAGTAGCCCTTTGTATGTTTCTAATGCTTTTCCGAGTTTGCTTTTCTCCTAAGCTATCTGTTAAATCAAATATAATGGCTTGGATTTGTTTTATGCAAAGCTTATCTACATCTTCTTTTGTAATATTTCCACCTTCACCCTTATATTCTATTAATTTTCTAATTTCATTTATTAAATCCTGCATACTTGTGCCACAGCACTCAACTAGATATTTTGCAGTGTTATCATCGATAGTAACTTTGTATGCCATTGCAATTTTCTTTAAGTTTTGTATTAAATCTGGCAATTTTAATTGTGTAAACTCTTTTACTTCCCCAATTTTTTCAATGGTTTTATATAAATCATTTTTTTCTGCTGCTTCTTCTATAAATATAAGTTCTACTGTTTCTTTAATTATTTTAATATTTTCTTCTAAATATTTTGCCATTTTTTCTGTTAATGGCAATTTTTCAGTTTTGGCAGTTTTCTTTGTTTTCTTTTCCTTCTTAAAAAGTCCTGTATTTTTTGCTAAAATTAGTTTTTTAGGAAAGCCAAATGCAGGGGTTTCTATATCAGAAATTAATTCTTCTACATTTGTATCATCTATTTGAATATAGTTAATCCCCTGAACTAATTCTCCAAAATCTTTTTTTAGTCTTTTTACTTTTGTTTCTAATAAATATGTTTCTTCGCCATAAAATAAATATACTGCCATAGTCCTTCTCCTTTTGCCAGTTAGCTCTAATGTCCTCCAAACTTGCAAATTAAAGTTTTTCTGCAAATTTTGCAGAGTGGGCATGGCAAATTGCTGCTGCCATGCTGTCTGTGGTATCATCTAGTTTTGGTAATTTTTCTACACCCAAAATAGCTTTTACCATTTTTTGCACCTGAATTTTATCTGCCCTTCCATAGCCAACAACCGCTTGCTTAATTTGCAGTGGTGTATATTCAAATGTAGGTACTCCTTTTCTGCACCCTACTACTAGTATAACTCCTCTTGCTTGTGCTACATTAATTGCAGTTTTTGCATTGTTATTAAAAAATAATTCCTCAACTGAAATTGCATCTGGTTTATATGTATCTATAATCTGCTCTAAATCATTGTTTAATTTTAATAATCTTAATGGAAATGATTCTCCTGCTTTTGTTAAAACCGCGCCTGATGTTATTAATTTAAATTTATTTCCAATATAGTCTATTATGCTATATCCTGTTATCGCAAATCCTGGGTCAATTCCTAAAATTCTCACGTCTCATCCCTCACATCTCATTGCTCTTAATAATAATTCTAAATATTTCTGCTACAGACCACCCTTGTGCAAAGCAGCCTTTTGCTTCATATGGTTTTGCAGAATCATATATTTCACTAATGCTTCCAACTGTAGAACGCTCGTACATCTCTTTTGTAAATGTGTTTTTGATTTGCTCTACTAGCTTTTTGTATTGTTCTTGATACTGTTTTTTCTTAGTTTTACTTTTTTCTGCTTTCATAACTGCAATTAAGCTATCTACATAAATCCCTAATAGCCATGGCCATGTAATGCCCTGGTGATATGACATATCACGTTTTATAACATCACCTTCGTAAATTTCTCTATATCCTGGCTCACCTTTTGCTAATGTTTTAAGTCCATATGGTGTTAATAGTTTTTTTGTAGTGGTTTCTAGTACTTGTTTTGCAATTTCTGAGCCCGGATTAATTACTGGGTAATATAGCCCAACTGCAAATAATTGGTTAGGTCTAATTTTACTATCTCCCACTAAGTCATTTAGGCATTTTCTTTTTTTGTTATAAAATTTTTCTTCAAAACTTTTTTGGCATTTTTTTGCCAAGCTTGTGTATTTTATTTCCAAATCTTTTTCTTTATATAGTTTTGCAAAATCTGCCATTATTCTAAGTGCATTATACCATAATGCATTTATTTCTACTGCTTTACCATTTCTTGGTGTTACAACTTTATCACCAATTTTTGCATCCATCCAAGTATTTTGTATATATGGTGTACCTGATGATAATAGCCCATCTTCTGGGTCCATATGTATATTGTTTCCATCTAAATCAATTCCTGTTATATATGCTTCCATAACTTTTTTAAGTACATCATATAAATGGCTTTTTAAAAGTTCATAATCATGTGTATATGCTAGGTATTTTCTAACCTGTTCAAATAAAAGTAGTGATGCATCAACACTGTTATATAATGGTCTATTATCATATCCAGAATAACCATTTGGAACTAGTCCATATTTTATATCTCTAATACATGTTAAAAGTACCTCTTTTGCTACTTTAAATCTTCTTGGTATTAATAGTAATCCCTCAAAAGAAATTAAGGCATCCCTTCCCCAGTCCAAAAACCATGGGTAACCTGCTATTAATGTATATAGCGCAAAAGATGGTCTATATACTACAAAGTTATCTGAACTGATTATATAATTTTTTATAAGTTCTTTATATCCATCAGTATATTGACCTTTAGGATCTAGTAAAAATGAGTCATATAATTCACTAGTAATACGGATTATTTCTTGGTTTATTAAATTTCTTCCATCTAGTTCTTCAATGTTTTCCTCTAGTGAGCAAATAAATGTTACATATTTTTCTTCATTAGCTTTTAGTTTTACAACATAACTTCCTGGAACACTTAGGTTTTCCTCACAGTCCAAGCCTCTTTTTTCTTCCTCTATATAGTACATATTGCGGAATTCATCATTTACATGTTCTTTGTAAATTCCCTCTGATACGTAAAAATATATTGGTCTTTGGGCTTGGTCATTTATTACTACTTTTACTTTTTTATCTTTTACCTCTTGTCTTAAATTAAAATTGGCATTAGGTGTTGTTGCATGGAAATCCCTGCAATGTATAATTGGAGTTATTGTTAATTTTGTTCTTTTTTCATTATTTCGAATATGGTATAAAATACAAACTGTATTTTTTCCATGGTCCATACAAATAAATTTTTTAATTGTAGCACCATCCACCTGATATGTAAAAATTGGTATATATTCTTTTTCAAATTTAACTAGTTTTTTATATCCTTCTGATATATAGTTTTTACACATATTTGAATAAAGTGGATATTCTACTCCTTCGCTTTCAAAACTTTCATCAACTTTAGAAAGTATTAAATGCCTACTACCAGGAGGGCTAAATGGTGCAACAAGTAGTCCATGGTATTTTCTTGTATTTATTCCTAAAATGGTGGAGCTACTATATCCGCCAATTCCATTTGTAATTATCCAGTCTTTTTTTATTCCATTTTCTAATTTTAGTTGTTCTTTTTCGTATTTCATTTGTAATCCCCCAATATTCATTAGTAATTATTTTGCTTTGCTATTTTTGTCGTGTTTCCCTTGCCCACTAGTTTTCTTTTTTTGTGTTTCGCTTAGCTTACTTTTTGCTTTATTTTTTGTCGTTTTTTTGTCTTCACTTGGCTTTTTGGTATTTCTTATAACCTCTTTTTCTGCTTCTTCAACAGGAATTCCAGATTTTACCTTCATTTTTATTTCAGACTCTTGTATAGATTCAATTCTTTCTCTATATTTTTTCTGGAATTTGCTTTCTCCTCTTTCCTTTTTCTTTTTAGTTTTCCTAAAATTATCATTTCTGCTACTTTCTTTTAGTGCTTTTTTAGCATTTTTTAGTCTATCATTTAATAGCACATATTTTGTGTCATTTTGCATATCTTTAAATTTTAGGTCATCACAAATAAGCTGAATTATTGAAGCTGCGATTGCTTCTGGGTTATGTCTAATAAAATCATCTTGAACATGTGAAATTTCCCTTTGCATTAGGTAAATGCCCTGTTCTTTAGCTTTTGCCGTATCAATTTCAACTAAATCCTGCCCCTGCATATTATATTTTCTAATATATTCTGGCACTAATTCTCCTGTATCATAAATGCAATATTCAATTACACCTTTTCCAGCATGTTCTATAATTGCCTTAATATGGTCTGATAAACTAAAATTATCTGTTTGACCCGGTTCTGTCATTAAGTTACTTACATAAATTTTAAATGCTTTACTTTCTCTTATTGCTTTTGCAACACCCTGAACTAATAGGTTTGGAATAACATTTGTATAAAGGCTACCTGGACCAATAACAATAGCATCTGCTTCTTCAATAGCTTTTAATACACCTGGTGCAACTTTGCAGTTGGTTGGGTTTATAAAAATCCTACTAATTTTACTTGTTTTTGTTGTTACCGCTTCTGCAATTTTATCCCTGCTTTCGACTACAGTTCCATCTTCTAGTTCAGAACATATTTGTATTGGTTCCAATGTTACAGGAAGTACCTTTCCTGTAATTTTAAATATTTCACTTGCTTCAATAACAGATTTTGTAAGGTCTCCACCCATAAAATCTTTCATACCAAGTAAAGCAATATCTCCCAATGATAAATCTCTTAAACTAGCCTCACGGAAGTTATAGTTCATAAATTTTTCCATTTCTTCTTCGTTATCAGATAATGCAACTATACTTTCTTTTATATCATCTAATGGCATGGTTTTTAATATTCTTCTTGATTCTGGAATAATTTCGCCATAATCTGAAACTGTAACTATTGCTGTTAAATTATCTGTGTATTCTTTTAAGCCTTTTAATACAGAGTTAAGACCTGTTCCTCCTCCAATTGCCACTATTTTTGGTCCTTGGTCATAAACCTTTTTATTATATATCAAACTCTTAACATTAACATTTTCATCATCCAGCCTTGCATCAGTCTCCTGCACAAAAAGCTCTAATGTTCTTTTTTGAATATGTATTATTCCAATAATTACGAATAAAAAGCCCACTACAAAGCAAGCAATATATCCTGCAAGTGGCAAAAAGTCTAGTCTTCCACCTTCTTCACCTGTCAATATTCTTGATAATCCAAAAAAAGCAATTATCATACCTAGTAATATTAAAAACATCCATCTTTTCATTTTTGTTCCAGCTCTAAACCATCTAAAAAAACCTTTCATTATTGTCCCAAATCCTTTCCAAATTTCAGCTTCTAATCTCTAATCAAGTATTTCTATTTCTAATTCAATTTGTTTTCCTGTCTTTTCTAAAACTGTTTTTTTAACATGTTCTATTACAGCCATAACATCTTTAGCTGTAGCATTTCCCTTATTTATCACAAAGCCAGCATGCAAAGTAGAAACTTCTGCATCTCCAACTGCATAGCCTTTTAAATTACAATCATCTATCAATTTTGCTGTTATAAAATCTGTGCCCCTTTTAAAAGTACTACCTGCAGAAGGAAAATTAATTGGTTGTTTTTCTCTTCTACTTTTTGCATATTCGTCAATTTTTTCCTTAATTTCCTTTTTATCCCCATAAGCAAGTTCCAATTCTGCATTTACAATAATCCATGTTTTATCAAAAAAAATACTATGTCTATAAGAAAAATCACACTCTTTATTTGATAAACTTTGTAAATTTCCATTTCCATCTATGTATGTAACATTTTTTATGCAATCTTTCATTTCTCCACCATAGGCACCAGCGTTCATCCTAATCGCTCCGCCCATAGTTCCTGGAATTCCACTTGCGAATTCAAATCCTGCAATTTCTTCATTTAATAGTGAATATGAAACTTTTCCAAGTGGCTCCCCTGCGCCCACTTTAATTATAGCTCTCTCTTTTTCTTTTTTTATATCAATTCCTGGTATACTAATTTTAAGTACAATGCCCCTAATTCCTTCATCAGATACTAGCACGTTGCTTCCATTTCCTAGTATTGTAAGCTTAATAGCATTTTCTTTTGCTAATTTCAAAACTTCCAAAATTTCTTCAGTTTTTTTTGCAGTTATAAATATATCTGCGTTTCCGCCAATTTTAAAGTTTGTATGCCCTTTCATTGGTTCATCAATTTTAACTTGTTCTTTTGGTAGTTTTTTGATTAAAATTTCATATATCTGATTTTTTTCCAAAGCTCTACCTCCTAAATTATTTACTTTTAAATTCTATCATTTTTCAAAGTATATTACAATAGGTCTTTTGATATTTCTTTAATTGTTATATTTTATAATTTATGGAATATAAATTAATAAATAGTATCAATTGGCAAAATTATTTGTCTAAAACTATTGAAAAAATTGTAGAATATTGTATAATTGTGTTATAGAAAAATTTAAGGAGGATATTATTATGTTCTGTAAACAATGTGGAAAACCAATTGATGATGGTCAAGATCTTTGTGAAGATTGCAAAAAAGCACAAGGTGCAAATACACAAGAAACTGCACAAACAGTTAATGTAAATGCTAACCAAGGAAATGCAAATACTAACACAAATACTAATGTAAATCCACAAGCTAAATCTAAATTAGCAGCTGGATTATTAGGTATATTCTTAGGTTCTTTAGGAGTTCATAACTTCTATCTAGGATATATTGGAAAAGCAGTAGCTCAATTATTAATTACTGTTTTAAGTTGCTTTACATTATCTTTTGCTTCTGGAATTTGGGGATTAATTGAAGGAATTTTAATCTTAACAGGAAGCATCAATGTTGATGGTAATGGAAACCCATTAAGAGATTAAAATATGAATAGGCTAAAAAATGGATTAATATTAATTGTTTTAATTTCATTTTTGGCTTTTGTAGCAATAATGCCAGTATCATGTGTTTTTTACACTATTACTGGCATTTATTGTCCTGCATGTGGCTTAACAAGAGCTTTTATCAATATTTTACATTTTAATTTATTAGAAGCATGCTACCAAAATATATTAAGCATACCTGTTTTTATATTTTTAATTTTTTCTATATTTATGCTTATAAAGGATTTTGTGCAAAATCGTTTTTCATATATTCCTAGCTTACTATCCTTTTTTGAAAAATATGCTATCTTAATTTTAGCTTTATTAATTATTAGTTTTATATTTAATAACTTAAAATAAGAAATCTAACATTTTTACTATAAAAAAAGTAAAAAAGAACTTCTAATACTAATATTAAAAGTTCTTATTTTTTTATGCAAGTATTAAATATATATAGTAGCTTACGCAAGCTGCTCCAGAAAGAATAATTGCACCTACTTCTAATGCTCTAGAATCTTTTGTTGCTGGATCCTTAATTTCCTTTTTATCCTTATAATAAGCTGAAATTACTGCAATTATAATACCAGCTATAGCTATTATAAATGATGGGAATTTAAGACTTTCAACAAATGTCATTAAAGATCCTATAATACTAACAATAAACGCAATAAGACCTAACATTTTTCTTCCTCCTTCATTTGTAAATTCATTTGCATTATATCATTGCATAATTTCTTTTGCAATATTTTTTGACAAATATTTCAAAAGTTTTTTGGCGGAGTGAGTGGGATTCGAACCCACGGCCCCCAAAATGAAGGTACTGCAGTTCCAGTGCAGCTCGTTATGACCACTTCGATATCACTCCATGTTAAGAGGCTTTAAGCCCCTTTTAAATTATTTTTTTCTTCTTAAAATCCAGCCACTTTCTGCATTAATTGGTAATTCCATTAAAACAGTTTGTCCTGATTTTCCCGGATTTACAGTTTGTATATTTTCATTTGTTTCTGTATCCCATAGTCTTTCAATTTTAAAACTAACTGTTTCAATTTTTTTCGGAATTAAAATTTCCATTGTATCTCCAACTGTTAGTTTATTTCTTATTTCTATAATGTATCTACCGTCTTTGTTTTTCTCTAAAACTTTTCCGCCAAATTCATAATGTGGGTTATATTGCTTTCCTTCATATTCCTGAAAATCTTTATTATTTCTATCATTAAAATAAAATGTAGTTAGTCCCCTTGTTTTAGTTTTTTCTAGTTCTTTTAAAAATTTTGTATAATCATAGTTTTCAGGTTCTTCCATATAAACATCTATTGCATTTCTATATGCATTTACAACAGATGCCAAATAATATTCTGTTTTTAGCCTTCCTTCAATTTTTAGGCTGTCCACTCCCATTTCAATAATTTCTGGAATTTCTTTAATCAAGCATAAATCCTTAGAAGAAAAGATATATGTGCCATTTTTATCATGCTCTACAGGCATTAAATTACCTGGGTTATTATGTTCTTCTACATAAACATTATATGCCCATCTGCAACTTTGCGCACAATCACCTAAATTTGCACTTCTACTAGCCAAAAAGTCGCTTAAAAAGCATCTGCCAGAATAGCCAAAACAAATTGCACCATGCACAAATATTTCCACCTCTAATTCTGGTACTTTATTTTTAATAATTTCTTTTATTTGCTCTTTGTTTAATTCCCTTCCTAATATTACTCTTTTTGCACCGTTTTTCTGCCAAAAGTTGGCAGAGTGGTAACTTACTGTATTTGCCTGGGTACTAACATGAATATCCACACTTGGCGCATATTCCTTTAAAATCTCAATAACTCCGCCATCTGAAGCAATTATTGCATCAACATGTAAATCTTCTAGCATTTGTGCCTGTTTTTTAATCTCTTCATAGTAACTATCCCAAGCATAAATATTAATTGCTGCATATACTTTTTTGCCTATGCTATGTGCATATTTAATTGTTTTTGCTAAGTCATCATCATCAACCTCTGCTCTACTTCTTAAAGATAAACTGCCTGTACCACAATAAACCGCATCTGCTCCATATAAAAATGCTGTTTTTGCTTTTTCAAATGAGCCTGCCGGTGCTAATAATTCTGGTTTTTTCATATCATTTCTATCCTTTCATATATTTTAAAATCCAATTTCTCCATATTTCATTTCTTCTTTTTGTGAATCATCATACTGGTATTGCTCTATTACCCTTTGTTTTAAATCTTCTACTCTTTCTCTCTCTGGAAGACTCACATTAGGGTAAACTGGCTCTAATACCCTAGCATGTATGCATTTCTTTTTCTTATATAGGCTAAAAATTCCTTCTGGTTCTTCAAACTCATATGATATTGGAATAATAGGAACATTTGCCTCTACTGCCATTTGAAATGCACCTTTTTTGAATTCTCGTATTTTTTCATAATATGGCCACAATGCACCTTCTGGATAAATATGTATTGTTTTGCCTTCTTTTAAGGCATTTTCCAACTCGTTTTTCCATCTTACTTTTTGTGATTGTTTATTTGGAATAGGTATTGCATATAAAAGTCTAATCAAATGCCTAATAACTGGTATTTTAAAATTACTTGCCAAACTTACAAAATATGTTCTTGTTGGGTAATTTACAAGTGCGTTCATTGTGCAATCCATTGGATGAACATGGTTTGAAATTGTAATTTTCCCATCTTCCGCTTTTCTTATATTTTGCCCGTCTTCAATTTTAAATCCGAATAATACCTTATTTAAAATCCATACAATCGGAGCAAAAATGTGAAATATTAAATTTGAAACCAAGTTAAATATACCGTTTTTACAAATAAACTTGTAATTATTGCTTATCTCAAACTTTAATGGTTCCCACATATGAAAAACTTGGTCGTCACCTTTTAATTTTTCATAATTTACTTCTTTCATTTTTTCATTTTCCTTTTCATATTATATTTTTTATCCTATGCTTTTCTTTCTACTATTTCCTCTTTAAACATTTCTTCCATTTTGTGAATACTATTTTCTATTTTAAAATTCTCTGCAAATTTTGCATATTCTTTTTCCATTTTTTGTTTTTCTTCTGCATTATCTAACCAATAATCAATTTTATTTTTAAGTTCTTCGCTATTTCCTGCTTCAAAAAGGCTCCTTTCATCTAATGCAAATTGCTTTGTTGCAGATTGAGTACTTTTAGCAATTACAGGAACAAGTCCAGTTGCAATTGCCTCTATACAAGAAATGGCTTCTATTTCTGCATCTGAGGTATGCACATATAAATCTGTGTAACTTAGTAATTTTTTTAAATCTTCTTTTTCAAAAAAGTCCATAATAGGCTTATTTGCAAGTTCTTCACCCATTTTTGTATATTGTTTTTTCATTGGTCCATTTCCTGCAAAAACTAATTGAATTTTATTTGAATATTTTGATTTTTTACTTGCTTCTATTAATAAATCCTGCCTCTTTTCTGCAGATAACCTTCCAACCATAGTAATTACAATTTTGTCTTTTAGTTCTTCTGGCTTTTCTGATTTATTATATCCCCAGTCTGGTTCAATTCCATTTGATATAACATGCAATTTTGCGGTATATCCATGTTTTGATAATTCATCTGCAATTAACTTACTTGGGCAATGTATATGATTAAATCTATTAAAAAACTTATCTCTAAACAAATAATATATCTGGTCATTTACCTTTGTTTTTTTACCTAACCCAATAGTATATGTAATATTTTCTGGTTGCACATGAAAAGCCGTAGTTCTAGGTTTATTTAATTCTTCACATATTTTTAAGCCTTTTCTAGATAATAGAAATGGCATATAAAAATGCACTACTTCTGCCCACTCAATTGCCTTTCTTAGTTCTTCTTCATTAGGTTTTGCAAATTCCATACCCTGTGATTTAATAATTTTATTAGCAATTGGTGGCAATTTTAATTCTTTTACAACATATTTATCTTTATCTTGTTTGCCTGTGCTAATTACCCTTACTTCATTTCCAGCTTTTCTTAAATTCTCCACAAACCTTCTTGCAGAAATTGTAGTTCCGTTATTTGCTCCGTCATACTGGTCTATTACAACTAGTATATTCATGCTTATCTAATTCCTTTCATTTTTTAATCTTTTGCACCTTTAAAGATTATATCATATTTTTACAATTTTGGCTATTTTTTTATAAAATCTTTAATTTTTTGCTTTATACTCTATATATTTCCTTATATTTTTTTAGTTTTTCTTTTCTTTCTGGATAAAATGCTGTATAATATGTGCATGTAATAATGAAGATGCGTCCCCAAGTCACCCTAAATAGGGTGAGTCGGACCCGTCCCCAAAAGGAGATTGTTATGCAAAAGCTTAAATTAAGTAGATTTGAATTATATGTGTTATACTTTTTTATTTTTGCTTTTATTGGATGGCTAATGGAAACTATTTATGCTATTTTTACACTAGGTCATTTTGTGAAAAGAGGTTTTTTATATGGTCCAATTTGCCCTATTTATGGTTATGGTGCTTTAATGCTTATTCTATTTTTAGCAAAGTATCGTAAAAATAATTTAAAACTTTTTGTATATGCAGCTATCATTTTCTCTGCATTTGAATATGTTGTTAGTTATGGTCTTGATGCATTATTTGCTATGCATTGGTGGGATTATTCTACTAGGTTTTTCAACTTAAATGGGCGTATTACTCTTTCTTTCTCTATAGCATGGGGAATTATTGCAATTTTATTTATTAATCACATATACCCATTTTTAAAAAAGAAAGTCAATTTAGTATTATCCAAAATTCCATATGGTTTGCAACTAACTATAGTTAGGGTATTTTCACTAATTTTTGTTGTTGATACAGTTTCATCATTTATTAGATATTTAAGTATTTAAAAATCCCACGATTAAATCTCGTGAGATTTTTTAATTACTTTTGATATTGCTAGTCCGTCACCTATTTCTAAAACTTTCGATTCTAAATTTGGATTATTATTAATTTCTGCAATATACTCCCTTAAATTATTAACTGCAGTGCGTTGTTTATGTTTGTTGTAATCACTCATAACATAGCCTTTATATAAAATATTATCTGCTATTATTATGCTATCTTCGTGGCTTAACCTAATTGCTTCACTTAAGAAAAATGGATATTTTCCTTTTGCCGCATCAATAAAAATAACGTCATATTCATTATCCAGAGTTGGCAAAATTTCAACTGCATCACCTTCATAAATGCAAATTTTATCTTCCACTTCTGCTTTTTTTATATTCTCTCTTGCCTCTTTTACTCTATCAGGGTCTCTTTCTATTGTGTCAATTCTTCCTTCATGCCCTAAATACTCGGAAAAGCAGATGGCTGAATATCCAACTGCTGTTCCTATTTCTAATATTCTACTTAATCTTTCTTTTTTTAAAATTTCAGCTAAAACCTCTAAAGTATCATCCATAATAATTGGAATATGTTCATCTAGTGCCTTTTGCTTAATTTTAATCAATTCTTCTTTATTCATATATTATTCGGCTGAATTTCTTCTAGCCATCCTTTCCCTAGTTTTATTATCTAATATTTTCTTTCTTAAACGAATATTTTTTGGTGTTACTTCTACAAGTTCATCTTCTGCAATAAATTCAATTGCCTTTTCTAGAGACATTTGAATTGGTGGAACTAAACGTAAAGCATCATCTGAACCAGAAGCTCTAGTATTGGTTAAATGTTTTTCTTTGCATACATTTATAGAAATATCTTCATTTCTTGAGTTTATCCCCACTATCATACCTTCATATACTTCTACACCTGGGCCAATTAGTAATTCTCCTCTTTCTTGAGCATTGTATAGTCCATAAGTAATAGAAGTTCCTGGCTCAAAAGCTACTAAAACACCTCTTGTTCTTGATTGTATTTCACCTTTATATGGCTCATATGAATCAAAAATGCTGTTCATTGTTCCTTCGCCTTTTGTATCTGTTAAAAATTCTGTCCTATAACCAATTAAACCTCTTGCAGGAATTTTAAATTCTACCTTTGTATGACCTATTTCAGCAGGTTCCATATTAAGCATTTCTGCTTTTCTTCTACCTAGTTTTTCAATTACATTTCCTATGCAGTCATCAGGTACATTTACAACCAATCTTTCAATTGGTTCACATTTTACACCATCAATTTCTTTAAAAATAACCTTTGGGCGAGATACTAAAAGTTCAAAACCTTCTCTTCTCATTGTTTCAATAAGTACAGATAAATGTAATTCTCCACGTCCGCAAACTTCAAAGCTGTCCGGTGTATCAGTTTCTTTTACACGTAAGCTTACATTTCTTTCTAGTTCTTTAAATAATCTATCACGAATATGCCTTGAAGTAACAAATTGTCCTTCTCTACCAGCTAGTGGTCCATTATTTACACTAAATGTCATAGATACTGTAGGTTCATCAATATCTACAAACTCAATTTTTTCAGGATTATTAATATCACAAATTGTCTCACCAATATTAATATCTGGGATACCAGAAGTGCAAACAATATCACCTGCTCCAACTTCTTCTACTTCAACTCTTTTTAATCCTTGATAAGTAAATAGTTTTGCAATTTTTCCTTGCACAACTTTGCCATCTCTTTTGCAAACACTAACTGCCATACCAGCTTTTATTGTGCCACGCTCTACTCTACCAACTGCAATTCTTCCCAAATAATCATCATAGTCAATATTAGAAACTAGCATTTGCATTGTTCCCTCTTGCTCACAAGCAGGTGGGTTAATAGTTTTTATAATAGTATCAAAAATACAAGTAACATTGTCGCTTTCGTCTTCTAAATTCATTTTTGCAATACCATTTTTAGCAGAAGCATAAATTACAGGAAAATCTAATTGTTCGTCATTTGCATTTAGCTCAATAAATAGCTCTAGAACTTGGTCTACAACTTTTAAAGGATTTGCACCTGGTCTATCTATTTTATTAATAACAACAATTGGTTTTAAATTTAAAGCCAATGATTTTTTCAAAACCTCTCTTGTTTGTGGCATTGGTCCTTCAAAAGCATCAACTAAAAGAAGTACACCATCTACCATTTTAAGTACACGTTCTACTTCTCCACCAAAATCCGCATGTCCTGGGGTGTCAACTATATTAATTTTAACACCATTATACATAACAGAAGTATTTTTAGAAAGAATTGTAATACCTCTTTCCTTTTCAATATCCCCTGAATCCATTACTCTTTCAGCCACTTGCTCATTTTCCCTAAAAATATGGCTTTGCCTTAAAAGTGCATCTACCAATGTAGTTTTTCCATGGTCTACGTGTGCAATTATTGCTATGTTTCTAATATTTTTATTATTCATCTTTATTACCCCTTATATATTTTTTTAATTTATCACATCTTTGTATTATGTAACTTTAATTAATGATTTTTACTGCAAAAAATATAGTGAAAATTTAATTACTCACTATATTTTTATTTTTCTAAATTAACATATATTATTATACTCTAGTTCATTTCCTTTGTCAACATAATTATGTTATCCATAATCTCTTTGCTAACTTTATCTAAAACCTCTTTTTCTGGTTTATTTGAATAATATTCACTAAAATCTAAAGGTTTGCCATAATTAAGAGTTACCTTATGAAATGGCTTCATCTCACCTTGAATTCCAACTGGAATCACTGGAACTTTCCCCTTTAAAGCCATAAATGCAGCACCATTTTGTGCTTTTCCGTTTTTTTCCATACCATGTCTAGTTCCTTCTGGGAATATCATTAAAATATGACCTTCTTTTAGCACTTTTAAGGAAAATTTTAATGATTCAATGTCCATTTTTCCTCTTTTAACAGGAAACACCCAACATTTTTTAGCAAACCATTTTATAAAGCCATTTTTAAATAATTCCTGCTTTGCCATAATATACATTTTTCTTTTAGAACATGATACTATAATTGGTGGGTCCCAATTTGACTTGTGATTTGCACACATTATATATGCTCCAGTTTCTGGCACATTTTCTTCTCCTACTTTTTTTACTCTAAAAACTACATATGAAAAAATACGTACTAAAAATACAACAATTGCTCTAACCATAATTTGTTTCCTTCCGATATAATAAAGTCAAATATATTTTAACATAGCATATCTTAATGTCAAGTTTTTATTTTCTATTTTTAATCTTATTTTTTATTTCTAACTTGTTCTAGTGGTACAATTCTTATAGTATAGCCCATAGGATATAATAATTTAAATAATGTATCTATCCTTGGAGAATTAGTATGCTTTTCTATTCTAGCTATTACTGGTTGCTTAATTCCAGTTAGTTTGCTTAATTGTTGTTGGGTAAGATTATTCTTCTTTCTTGCCTCTATAGTTGCCTTTATTATATCTTCTTCCATCTTAATTTCTTCTTCTTCTTCTGGAGTAAATTTCAAACTTGCTTTTACTTCTTTCCAAGTCAATTCCTTCTCACTCATTGTCTATTTGCCTCCTTTTATAATCTTTTAATAATTTCTTTGAATAATATTATTACTTTCCTTTAATCCAATCATAGCATTGATAATATCCATCTCCAATTTTATAAGTTCTTCCTCTTCTGAAGTAATATTTAATTCCTTTTCAAATTCATTCCATTCTGTAAATTTATTAGCCATTTTTCTATCTCCTTTTCATATAATCTTCTAAACATTTCTTTGCTTTTATGATTTCATATTTAGGTGTCTTTTGAGTTTTCTTAATAAAACATGTTAATAATACAAATTTATTATTATCTAGACAAGCAAAAAGTATTTTATACATTAAATTGTTGCACCTCTTTCATGGCACATATTTATTATAACATATTTGTTATAATCGTGTCAATTAATTTTATTTTCTTTTCTGGGAAATTTTTGAGAAAAAATTTCTTGTAGAATTTTAAAAATACTTAGATTTTAAATATAAACTTATAATACCCTTGTATTACCATATTGTCAACAAAAATCGTTCGACAAATTATTACAAAATATGACACATTGCATTTACTTTACAAAATTACTTGTTAACTTTTCATTGCACATCTTAATGAAACCTAACCATAAATAAAAGGATACCTTTTATAGTATCCCTTTACTTTAAAGATTTTAAACTATAGTATCAGCTTCTACATTTTATTGCTAATGGTCAGATAATTTAACTACTAATACATCATCTATTATTCTTATACTACTATCATCTGGATAAATTCTCATTTTTTTGAATTCTTGCGATTTTTTAATTAATTCTATTTCATCTGTTGTAGGAATCTGTATAGTAATATTAAAATAATCTTTGAGAAAATTTTTCCAATGTCTTGGACTATTTAATATTGATTTATCAGCTATACCCGTAAAACCTTTTAATATTTCACTTGTATTATCTTTTGTTAAATATAATTTTGAATCTACACTAGTACCTATTATTGCAACAGGCATTTGCTGATTATAACCAGGAAAGTCTTCAATTTTTTGACTTATCTTTGTTGCTAATGAATAGGATTTATCAAATCTATACTCTAATTTAAAATAAGCTATATTATTTAAAATTATAAAATTATAAATAATACATATTAACGATATTATTTCCACCCATTGGAAAATTTTATTTATATTAATTGTTGTTTTTTCTAATAATATAATTGCCATTACATAAAATAGACACCAACTATACCTCATTATCAGATGATAATTTACTTCTGTACTTATAACATTTATAATATTAATTCCTATTGGAATACAAACAATTAATAAAATTAACAAAATATTATAAAAGCAATTTTTATAAAGTTTTTGTTTAATATATTCTTTTATATATAGTATAATTGAAATTAATATAACTGCTATATTAGCAAAAACAATCAAACTATTAGTTTTAAAAATCTGTGTTGCATTTGTTGGGAAATCAATAAAATCTTTAATACTAGTTTTTATTCCGATAATTATTGTTTGTAAATTTATGTTATTTAGACCATCAACCCCCTGATAGGAAGCTAATGTAATATTTTGTACATTTAACATAATTTTTAGTATTATATAATACAAAACAAATCCCAAAATCCCCATAGTAAGACTTTTAAAAAAGCAAATCATAATTGTTTTTATATTTTCTTTATGTAGTATTAAAAATATTAATTTAAAAATACATAGCATAATAGTTATCGTAATATATGACTGATATATTCCTAAACCCAAAGCTATTAGAATCGCACCTATTAAAAAACCATATTTGTATTTATACGCTAATAGTACGGCTAAGGTCATCAACAGTAAGCTCAGCATATATCCATCTGCCACATACATATATGAAAATGTAGATGCTATACTTGGAAATGTAACAAGTATTCCAGATATTAAGATAATATTTAACTTTTTCTTCACATTAAATAATTCTACTATTATCACTGATGTAATGGCTATAAATATAATTGCTAATATTCCAATAATCCATGGTAAAGTATAATATGAAGATATTCCGCATGCAATTTGTAAAAACCATCTTCCTAAATGTAATCCATTCTGATAACTAAAGGTATTATTAATCGCATCATGATTTGGATAATTATTAGTAATAATATATATATGTGTAATTAGACCTATGATAATAGCTGAAATAAATGCTACTTTCCATTCTGCTTTGATTTTATTATATAATTTATTTATTATCTCATAAGCAGATTGTATGTTAGGATTTTTCTTTTCACCAAAATCACCTTTTTTATTATCTGATAAAGCATTATCAACAACTTTTTTACTCATCTTGATATTTCTCCCGCTTTTACTTTCACTTAATATATTAGTTTATTTTTTACTTCTCTAATAATTCTTTAATTTTTTGTGTTGCACTTGTTACAGAACTTGAATTTGGTACCATTACATATAATAGTTGACTACCCATAGAATATGTTGGAGAATTAGCACCAGTTCCTGTTAGCGAATTCGTCGTAATCTTCCATGAAGACATATTATTTAATTGTTCCCTTACTAAACTACTGATTTCATCCTGCTTAATATTAGTTTGGAAGCTTCCTTCTAATGAATCTAATATACTTGTATATTTAGTTAAAATAGTATTACTATTTAGCACTTTTTTAATAATAGCCTCTATTACATGTTGTTGATTCTTAACCCTTTGATTATCTCCATTTGCAAATGAATGCCTTTCTCTACTAAATGCCAATGCTTGAGTACCATTAACATGGTTATAGCCCTTTTTGAAACTATAGCCTTGTGCAGTAAAATCATAATCAGAATATACATCAACTCCGCCCAAAGTATCCACAAGCTTAATAACTGTTGTAAAGTTTACACGTACATAGTAATTAATATCAACATCCAACAAATCTTCCACTGTTGAAATAGTTTCGTTAATACCATAAATACCAGAGTGTGTTAATTTATCTTTTGCACCATAGCTATGAAGTGTTACATAATAATCTCTTGGAATTGAGGTAAGCAGTACTTCATGAGTATTAGTATTAATTGTGGCTAAAATATTTGCATCACTTCTTGCCACATTTGTTATATTTCCAGAAGTATCTATACCACTAATATATACATTAAATATTCCACTATCTATGCTATATTTTGAGCCAGAGTTTCCTTCGCTCTGAGTTACTTCAAGTTCATGTTTTGCAGTATATAAAATTTTTGTATTATCTTTAAAGTCTTTAATTTCTTCATCTAAAATATCATATTGTACAGAACTTATAAAGATAATATCTATATTCTCATCGATTAAGCTGTTTCCTAAATCAGTTAAGCTATCTTCTGTTTTATAATTAACTGTTACTTTGCTATCTATTTCTTCTTTTACATCATCTACTACTTGGAATAAATAAACATCTTCATTTTCGATATCCTCTATAGCATCATACTCACTATCTTTCCTTACTACCACATAATATTCTTCTGTTTCTGCAACAGTTCTAAATACATTGCTTAAAAAGTCACTTGTTGCTAATGTGTAATTTGTTACATACAAATATACACCTGATAAAAGTAATATAATTAAAAAACATATTATATTCATTGTTGGCTTTTTATGAACTTTTACTAAACCAATTACCATTGCAAATGTGAATATAATTACAGCTACTGTGAAAATTGTTACATACATACCAGGTAGCATGTCTAATTTTAGTACTGAAATATAAAATAT
The DNA here is from genome assembly GCA_944391825.1 of uncultured Clostridia bacterium. GTDB lineage: Bacteria > Bacillota > Clostridia > TANB77 > CAG-508 > CAG-273. Next base: position 27,186 of record CALXUZ010000006.1, read on the forward strand.
TATTGTAATAACCACAAATACAAATGCTATTAACTTTAGAAAAGCATCTAATTTTCCATTTCTTTTATTTTTCTTTTTATTATTTGACATTTTTCCTCCTCCGTTTTTATGTTTTAATCAATCTATTATACAATATCACAATTTTAAATTTTATACAATTAATTATTTATTAAAATTAATAAAATAATTCTTCAATTTTCAATTTTGATGCTAATAAGCAATTTAATTCTGCAAAACCATTTTCAAAATAAGCTGGCCAAGCAACATATTTATTTCTTTCTCTGGTTGTATTTGGTCCAACATAAGTTTTTAATGCATTTTCGTCTAACGGAAATGTCTCATATATATTTTTATATAATTCGCTCATTTCGCCACCTAAAAAACTCCACCAACCTAATGTTATAGTTCCTGATAGTTGATATGGCAAGTATGCTGTGTCTTGCTGTGTTGTATAATTATACCTATATAAACCATTTCTCCCATCCATATAATTAGTTGTTCTATAATATAAATTTTCTTTATCTGGCTTTACCAACACATTTTCCAAGAATTGTTCTTTTAATCCTTTTATTAATCTATCATAATATTCAACTTTTTCTTCGTCTTCTTTATTTGCTCTTTTTATAATTTGTAGAAATACTGGAATTCTTACAAAATGTGAAGTGTCCCAAGTGGTATTCTCTTGTTTAGAAGGTTGCATATTTTCTTCTATTGAATTATATTGCATATACGCATAATCTGCCTGTTCATCAAAAGATCCTACGTTCATTAACCACTTATCACCATCTATAAAGGTTACCCCATCTTGGTAAATTTTATTAATTAAATCTAAAGATTCTTCAACTACTTTTTCTCGTTCTTCACTTAAAATATAGTTATTTTTATCACTATATTCTTTTAAATTAAAAATTACCATTAAATGATACTGATATAAATCCGCAGTAGGTTTTCCTAAATCAAAATCTCTTTCTATTGCTTTTAGTGAGCTATATTGCGGTTTATCTTCTGTATTATATTTTTCTCTTTTTAATAAACAATAATAAAAAGCTTCATCATATAAATAATTTAATAATGGTTCTTTTATTCTATTTGTACAATTATATTTACTACATAAATTAATATAATTACTTGCTAAGAAATTAAATTGCATATGATTTAAATTCCAATAATTATACGTATAATTATTATTTGAAAGATATATTGCATATCTTTCAAATAAATCATGAAATTCTTCCATCTTATTTTCATCTTCTGTAGTAAATGCATAAAACATTGGTACTAATAAACTGTGTCCTGCATCATATGAGTTAATATCATCCCATAAATCACCTGTAATGTATTTTGAAACTGTATTGCTCCACAAGTAATTTTCACTTTTTAGATATGACATGCAAGAAATAATGCCAGTAGTAGCTAATATAATAGTTATTATTAAAATTATAACAATCTTTTTTTTCATTATTTTTCTCTTTCTATCTGCAATTTAAAATCAAACCTTAATATAAATAATACTAATAAATATAATAATCCTCCCGCAAATCCTCCAATAATGGCTTTAACAATTTGTGATACAAGTTCGTTTATAACAAATATACTTGTTGTAAATTGATTAATTATAAACATTGTAGCAAACATTATAATACCTGCTAATACAATTTTTAGAATATTCATAGCAAACTTTTTATCTATTAACTTTTCATATTTTTTATTAAATCTTCTAATAAGTAAAAATGCCGATGTAAATGAAGATATTAGTGTAGCAATTATAATTCCTTTATACCCAAAAGGTTTTACAAAAGCCAAACTCAATATAATATTTAAGCTAATTGCCATAATAGCCGACCTTGTTGGACTTTTAGTATCTTGTAATGCATAAAACACTTTGAATAAGATTGTTTTTATACTTTCAAATACTATTGCAAAAGCATATATTGATACAGCTATGCTAGTTATTTCTAGTGATTGTTGATTAAATGCTCCTCTAAAAAACAATAATCTTACAATTGGTTCTGCATATACTGAAATTAGCAATGTACATGGTATTGATATAAATATAATAACTTTTAATATTAAATTAGTTTTCTCTTTTACTGCACTAATGCCTTTTTCATTAAATGTTTTGATAACATTTGGAAAAAACACTGTAACTACAGAAGTGGCAAAAACAGAAATTACTATGTTTACTATATAATGTGAATAGTTTATTGCCGAAATATATCCTGCTCCTATTGTACTAGATATCGATTTATCTACCACTCCATTAATTTGCCACACTACATCATTTAGCAAAATAGGTATAGTTAATACAACTAATTCTTTTAAATAATCATCTTTTAAATTTAGATTAAATTTAACTGTAAACTTATTTTTTCTAGATAGAATAAACAATGCAATAAATGCAAGTATATATCCCAATAATACACCTAATCCTAGAATTTGGTATTTTTCAGTCGAACTAAAAACAATACCCAATATCATTCCCACATTCATAAGGATTCCATATAAGGCTGTACCTAAAAATTTTCCTCTATATTCAAGGTATCCCTTGAAAATGTGTGCTAATATTATGAAGTACATGCAAAATATAGTAATTCTAGAAATATTAACTAAGTATGTTAAGCCTGTATCATCAAAACCTACAGCAAATATTTTTACAATTGGTTTTGTAAAAGCCATAAATAATAAAATTAATATAGTAGAAATAATAAAAAATATAACTAATAAATTTCCATTAAATTTTGCAGCTTTTTCTTCTGATTCTTTTTCTGCTTTTGAAAATAAAGGTATATAATTAGTTAAAATAGCAGTAGCTACAGCAGATATGATAACCGTAGGTATATTTAGCGATAATATAAAAGAGTCACTAATATACCCTGTTCCATACTTTTGCGCTAGTAAAACTTCTCTAATTAACCCTAGCACTTTAGATAATAAAGTACCAGCCATTACAATAAATACTGATGTTTTAAATTTTTTCATTTTTTCCTTCTTATTTTATATTTTTTATGATGTCTGCAATTTCTTGTGATGCATGTCCATTACCATAATAATGAACTTTTTCTTTACTTTTGTCGATTTGACTATTGGTTATTTTTTTATATAAATCTTCTTGCTCTGGCTTTGCTAATATATTATAACCATCATTTAAAGTTTCTACCCACTCTGTTTGGTTTCTGATTGTAATACATGGTGTGTCTAAAATATAACACTCTTTTTGTAGTCCACCTGAATCTGTTACTACCTTACAAGCATTTTTGGTTAAATATAACATTGTTAAATAATCAACTGGTTCTACAAAATAAATATTTTTATATCTATTTTCACTACGTAATTTATCTACCATTTTTCTAATTCTTGGATGTACAGGAAAAATAACCATCTTATCCAATTTTTCAAATACTCGTAAAATTTCAGATAAATTTTTATCGTCCATTGTATTTTCTGCTCTATGAATTGTCGTTAAATACCAATCTTTTATTTCTCTTTTCTCATAAATAGGTATTAATTCAATATTAGAACAATTTATTTTTTGCTCTGCCAATTTTGAATAATAAAGTACAGAATCACACATTACATCACCTGTTTGATACACATTTTGTGTAATTCCTTCCTTTTTTAAGTTTTCTACTGCTGTTTTGGTAGGACAAATTAAGATACTAGAAATATGGTCAGTTAAAATTCTATTTTGTTCTTCTGGCATAGCCATATTATATGACCTTAATCCCGCTTCAATATGAATAACAGGAATTAATAATTTTGACGCAGCTAATGCTCCTGCTAGTGTAGAATTTGTATCTCCATAAATCATTACATAATTTGGTTTTTCTTTTAATAATACTTCTTCTATCTTAATTAACATTTCTCCTGTTTGTTTTCCATGTGAACCAGAACCAATTCCCAAATTATATTTTGGTTTCGGGATTTTTAATTGCGCAAAGAATATATCTGACATATTTTTATCATAATGTTGTCCTGTATGAACTATTATTTCTTCGATTTTATTTTTATCTAATGCTCTAGATACCATCGCTGCTTTAATAAATTGTGGTCTTGCACCGATTATTGTTACTATTTTTTGCATAGTTAATTCACTCCTTTATATCTTAATTATATCTTAACGCTTTTTTATTTATTTTCGATTTCTTCTACTTTCATTTTTTTCAAAGTTTTATTTGTATACCAAACTCCCAAAATTGATGAGAATATATCTATTAACGTTGTAGTTATTGCAGCTCCTGTAATTCCAAATTGATTAATAAATGATACATTTAATATAATATTTAAAATAGCTGATGACGCATTTATAATAACTTTAAATTTCAGCTTTCTCATTGCAGCTAAGATATTATTCATTGGTATTTTAAATGTTGATGAAAAGAAAAATCCTATTGTTAATATTATAAAAGGCAATATTGCCTCTGAATATTCTTCTGTATAAAATGTGTTTATTATAAATTTTGACCCAACTATTAGTACTAACGAAAATAATCCATATCCAATTATACCATACTTAATTAATTTTAAAAATTTATCTTTTAGCCATTTTTGCTCTTTATTATGTACAACAAAATATGGTATTACATAAATCATAACACAATTAGGCAAAAACGCTAATGCAACGGGTATAGTGGAAGCCACTTTGTATATTGCCACACTTTCAGGAGTTGCTATTAAAAGTCCTATCATAAATGTATCTATATATATTAGTAAACTACCAATTGTATTACTTATTTGAGCTGTTAAAGCATACTTATTGAATGATTTCTTTTCATCTTTTGTCAATTGATTATTTTTTTCTGTTTTTATTCTTAATCTTCTAGTTAAAAAGATTCCTAATATAATAGTAAGTATTATATAGAAATATCTAGATAAAATTGCTCCTTTTATTCCCCATAAATAAGACATCGGGATTAAGAAAGCATAACTTGCAATTGTTTGAACAAAATTTAGAATTGCATATTTTTTATTTTCAAAGTTTGCTCTCAATAAGATGGTAAATAAACTCATAACAACTGATAATATTGGAACTAAACATAATAGTGGCGTTAAGTATTTAGCTTCTTCTATTTCGTAAGGATAAAACAATGGTGAAGAGAGTATTAATCCTCCAGAGATGAGAGAACCAATTATTCCCATTTTTATAGAATATTTTAAAATAGCTTGCTGTTTCTTTCTATTATCTTTTTGTTCTGTAATATTTTGCAATGCTGCATTTGTTGCTCCAAAGTCATTTAAAATAAATAACATGTTAAATGCGTTTATTGCATAAGAATATATTCCATAATCATTTTGTGTTAGTATTCTTACTAAGACAATTCCACCTAAAAACACTATAACCTTTGCTAAGACATTTGAAATAAAAATAGAGAAAAAGCCTGTTCTCCTTAATTTGTTTATTTTTTCAATTATTGATTCTCTATATATTGCTAGTTTCATTAGTCACACCTCATATCATCAGTTTTTCAACTTCTTCTATTTCTATTTTCATTCTCTTATTCCAAGAATACAAATTATTTTTAGTATATTCTTTAGCACCATCTGAATAAAATTTTAAATCTTTTTCATTATTTATACTTTCTATTGTTTTTGCTATGTTCTCAGGAGTTACATCGTCTAATAATAATCCATTTTTTCCATCTATAACTTTATTTGTATCTCCAACATTATATGTAATAATTGGTTTTCCAAGAGATAGAGCTTCTAATAGAGGGTTACCAACATTGCTCAAATCATAAAAAGATAAGAATATATCTGCTATCTCCATATATTTATATACATCTTCATTTTTCACAGATCCTTCAAGTCTTACACAAGAATTTAAATCTAGTTTTTCTATTAATTTTTCTAAATTTTTTCTTTCTTCTCCTTCGCCAACAATTAGTAAAAAGTATTTTTCTTTTTGGTTTATTTTACTAAACGCATTAATTGACCTGTCCACTTTTTTCCAGTCAACTAATCTGCTCACTGTTAATAGTATTGTTCTTTCTAAAGGTACATTTATAGACTTTTTAAATTCTTCTTTATTAATTTTAGGTAGTTGTTTTGATAATATGTTTACTCCATTTTTTATAAATAATGTCTTACTATCATTTCCATATTCTTTAAGTATTTTGTCTCCCTGAGTACCATCATCAGTCATTATTACCAAATCTGCCTTTGTCGATAAAGCTTGAATATGAGGATATCTTCTTATTCTTGTATAAAAATTGTTTTTAAATTTTGACATTATAGTTCCTTGAAATCTTGTAACTAATGGCATTTTATATTTTTTAGATATTTTTTTGCAACTTTTAACTGCATTAACTTCATAAGCATATATTAGAGCCTCATTACATTTTTTTAGTATTTTCTTCATTGCCTTATAACTTTTATAATTATACATAAAACAATATAGGCAGTTTATAATTTTTCTAACTCCACATGAATTCATTATTTTATATTTTAAAAGATTTACTTTCCATTTCATGTCTATATAAAATATATTTTCTTTTTTCAATTTTATATCACTAGCATTATAATTGTTTTCTTGATCAGTTACTAAATACACATTATATCCATTACTAATATAAGCTTCAACTGTACTATAAAAAGCCCTTCCACCACTTCCATTGTTCATAGACCATAATGGAATTACTGTACTAAATATAATATTTTTCTTCATTCCTTCCTCCTTATGTACAATTATTATACTTATCGACTTTTAGATTTTTCATTAATAAATGTTATTATAATAGCAAATGTAATCCATATCCATTCCTTTGTAAACAAACCACTGGAACTAATATTGGAAATGCATAAAGACAATAAAAATAAATAAAATACACTTGCTACTGTCTTTAAATTATTATCCATTTTATATAACCATATCAGATATATAATATATGAAATAATAAATCCAATTGCAAATAAAATTCCATACGTTACGCTAATTTGTAAAATTGGATTGTGAAAACTATAAGTTTCGTGAATTGAGTAAATACTATAATTTTTTAGGAAAAACTCTGAATTTCCTGCACCGATCCCTGTAATCCAATTTAAATCTTCACTTAAAAATTTTAATCCATTAAAAATCAAATTAACCCTAACATCATTTGAAGATTCTGCATCTTCTATTGGATTAAAACTTATATTACCCAAATATTTATTTAACACAAATACCGCTGTAATACATAAAATTATGGACAAAATTATTGTGATATATATATTTTTTTTATTTATAAAAATCTGTTTTCTATACTTGATTATATTTAATATAATATATATAGATATTCCAAAAGCCAACCCTAAAATACAAGCCCTTGATGAAATACTAAAAAATGTAAATATGAATATTACTAGGCAAATAATTTCAGCTATGATTTTTTTTCCCTTGCTATTAATTATTAGGTTAATTAATATAAAAATTGCTAAAGTTAGCGCTGTCGCTAAATCATTTGTGTTGTGATAAAAACCACCTATATTAATATTTTTAATATAATAAAGATATATATAATATAAACAATTAATTACTAGTGCAATTACAATTAAATAAAAAATAGAATTCTTACTTTTTTCAATATTTACATGTTTAATAAAAAACAAAATATCCAGAGTACCTATGCATAAAAAAAAATTTTCTATTAAATAGCTTTTAACATCTTCATTTCTATATATAGTCAATACAGAATAAATTCCCCATATAATTAAATATATAACACAATATTTTATAGATTTTGCATTTATTTTTAATTTTAAGCCTTTCTCTCTTATTATATCTGCAATAAGAAATACAATTGGAATCAACATATAAATTTTTGCAAGATTAAAATTTATTCCATTGATATTAAATTTCAGAAAATTCGTTCCCATAAATGTAAGAAAAATTATTGGATATACTATAATGTATATTAGTTTTTCTTTATTTTTTATATATTTTTCTAAAAAACCCATCTTAATTACTTTCCTTTTTTATTTTCTGTACGATATATCTCTATATATTTTCTCCATATATTTTACATTTTCTTTCCAATTATAATTTCGAATAGCACTTTCTCTTCCACATTTGCCCATATTTTTTCTTAATTCATTGTCACTAACTAATTTATTTAAGGCTATTGCGATATTATCAATATTTTTTCTTTCAACAATATATCCTGTAACATTATCGTCTACTACTTCCATAAATCCATCAGCATTAGTAGCAACAACAGGTAATTCACAAGCCATTGCTTCTACAACAGCAACTCCAAAACTTTCATTAACTATGCTGGTAGCAATAAATATATCCATATTGTTCAAGACCTCTGGGACCCTATTATTTGGAATTTTTCCCATTAAAAATACATCTTTTTCAAGTTTTTCATCTTCTATTAATTTTAGAAGTAGCTCTTTTTCACTACCATCACCATAAATGTAGTATTTTATACTATCTGATAATTGATTCTTTCCTTCTTTTATTAAATCATTCTTTAATTTTTTTACCGCCAAAATAGCATATTTTATTCCATACTTTTCTTCAAGAGCTTTTATAGTTCCTATATTTATACTATTATCATCTCTTTTTAATTTAATGTTCTTAAATTTTTCTACATCAACTCCAAATGGCGTAATATATATTTTTTTATCAGAGATATTAACCTGTCTTTTTAACTCCTCTGCCATTACATTACTTGTAGAAGCAAGATATTTTGCATAATTAACATTCTTTTCTAAAATTTTCTTTTTAATTTTCGACTGATTAGGGAAGTCATAAACATCACTTCCCCATACTGAAAGTAGTATATCATCAAGTTTTGAAATTCTTGCTAATGTACCATATCCACTTGCATAATGAACATTTATTATATCTGGTTTTATTTTTTTGTATAATTTTCGTAATTCTATTGAATTTAAGTAGTATCCAATTGGTGCTTTAAAAAACAATTCATGTAAAATAATTTCTGTATTTATATTATCAATATTTGGTTTATGATTTTTACAATATATCAGATGCACTTCAAAATCTTTTGATAATGCATTTACCCATTTTACTGTATGTATACTGCTAGCAGCTGATATAAAAAATACTTTTTTCTTTGTCATATTATGTTTTGTTCCTTTCTTTTTTTTGCCAGAAGACACGTGTGCAGATGAAAGAATTTGTTTTAAACTTGATTTTTTAAATAAGTTTTTCTACTTGTTTTGCCAATTCTTGATAATCAAATTTAGCAAGTAATTTTTTAGAATTCTCGCTATATTGTTCTTTCTTTTCATCATATGTTTCATAAATTCTCAAAAATGCATCATAGTATTCTTCTAAAGTATTATTTTTTAAAGTAATTCCACATCCATTTTTTTCTATCAAATCATATGGATTATAAAAAGTAGAAATAATTGGATTTCCACTATATAAATATGCAAACATTTTATTTTGGCTTGTTCCGTATTTAAAAATCCCTACATTTGTTCCGTGCAATAAACAAATATTACATTTAGACATAATATCTGGTATGTATTTATTATCTATAAAATCTCTAAAAATAACATTATTTATATTATTTTGCTTGCAGTATTCTATAATTTCCTGTTTTTCATTTCCATTACCGTACAAGAATATTCTTACATTATCAAAGTTATTTTCTTGAATTTTTTTTGCTAATTCCGCAATTTGCTTTACATTATATGCTTTTCTTATGCTTCCTGTATATAATAATTTAAATGTTGACTTATCGTTCAATTCATTATCATCATCTATTGAGTATTTATTTTTATTTTCGTCATACTCTTTTATATCGACACCATTATTAATATTATATATTTTTGAAAAATCTATTTTATCTTTATATTTTTTGGTTGATATATAATCTTTTCCTCCAGCCATTGTAAAAACTAATTTATCTGCCTTTATGTATATATATTTTTCAAGCAAGTATAGAATTTTTACTAAAATATTATTTTTACTGGCAACTCCAAATTCAACTATTGAATCAGGCCATAAATCTCTAACTTCAATTATACTCTTTACTTTTAATTTCTTGGCAAATTGTATTCCTAGTAAAGCTACCGTTGGCATCGGTGAAGATGCATATATTGCTTCTGGTCTTCCTATTTCTTTAAATAATTTTCGCTTAGCTCTTTTGGTATTGACAAAAAATTGAAGAATATTAAAAACTCTTTTAAAACCATTTCCTTTATATTGATTTGTTCTAATATGAACATAGTTTACACCATCAATATTAGAAATTTTGTACAATTCTTTATTCTGTATTAAATTTATATCAGAATTATGAATTGCACTAGATGCTATAATATAAATATTATATTTATTTTTGTCCATATATTTAGCTATGTTATGATGCCTTACTATACTTCCAAATTTTGGTGGTGTAGCATATTCATTTATTATCCAAATATTCTTCAAAATATTCCTCCTTATAGCAACTCTATATTCTCTCTATTTTTAATATTTTTCATAGCATTTCTTGTATCAAAAATAGCTTTTGCATTTTTTGAAATCATATCATAATCAAATTTGCTATGTGCAGCTGTAAACATTACTAGGTCTGCTTCCTGTACTTTTTTAGCATCAATTTCTTTTAGACCTTTATGTATTTCTCCTTTATATTTATATTCAGGAATATATGGGTCATAGAACTCAACTTGTGCTCCTTCTTTTTGTAATATTTCTATTACTTTTAATGCTGGACTTTCTCTATAATCATCAATATCATTTTTATATGCAACACCAAGTACTAATATTTTTGCACCATTTAAAGCTTTTTTAAATCTTATGCTTAACATTTTACTTGCTCTTTCCACACAATATTCTGGCATTCTATCATTAATAATTCCAGATGCTTGAATTAATGAAGTATGGAAACCATATTCTCTTGCTTTCCAGTCTAAATAATATGGGTCAAGTGGTATGCAATGTCCACCAAGTCCTGGTCCTGGGTAAAATGCTTGGAATCCATATG